>JAJUHM010000097.1 GCA_029279925.1 Aquabacterium olei | reverse complement strand
GGTACGACGCGGTTTACCGACCCAGGGTGAACCCGCATGCCGCAGTGTGGCGTGGCGCGCATCTGGGCACCCCACATGGGGGAGAGAGGGCATAAAAGACGCGCACTCCCCGGCAATCAGGGATTCTGGGCGCCCTCATGGGCCCATTACAGTTGGATACAAGAAATGAATTCCGGATGCAGGGCGTGCCCGCGCCGGGATGGGTTCTGTCGCTCCTCACCTCCCTGTGGGTGGCCCTGAAAGGTGTAATCACATGTCTCGCTTCGCTCTGGTCCTGCCCCTGCTCACGGCGGTGTTCGCAGCCGCTCCCGCGCACGCGCAGGTGGTGGTCACATCGGGGTTCGACATCGGGGCCACCGCCGTGGGTCCGAACGCCGGTGCCGCCCAGGGCTCGTTCCTGAGCGCCACGGGGGGACAGGTGATGATCGACTTCGAAGGCGCGCTGCCGTCGGGCATGGCGATCAAGGGCGGATCGATCACCCGCGATGCCACCTGCGAGTCGGAGTACTGCGGAACGAACACCACCCTCGGAGGCGCCACCTTCCTGCTGTCTCCGGGCTTCAAGACGACGCTGACCTTCTCCTTCGACGAAGGCATCAACTACTTCGGGGCCTATTTCTCCGGGCTGCAACTCGCCCGCAGCGCCATCACCTTCAGCGACGGCACGCAGCAGCGCATCAACCTGCCGTATGACAGCGTGAGCACGGGCGGCCTGGCTTTTGTCGGCTTCCAGCATGGCACTGCGCTGATCAAGTCCATCAGCATCTACACCGGCAGCGACATCGTCGCCGTGGACGACGTCATCTACGGTCGTGGCGCGGTCGCGGCCATTCCGGAAGCCGGCACGCTCGGCATGATGGGCCTCGGCCTGGCCGCGCTGGCTGGCGTCGCGCGCCGCCGGCGGGCTTGACGGCCAGCCCCGTCAACGGTTCAGCGGCGCCGCGCGAACGCGGAAGACCTGCACCGAGCGCTCGAGCGTCCCCGCGCGCCGCTGCAGGGCTTGGCAGGCGGCCGCAGTCTGCTGGGCCAACGCCGCATTCTGCTGTGCGGACGACTCGAATCCCGAGACGGCGCCATTGAGTTCCTGGATGCCGCCCGACTGCTCGACCGCGGCCTGTCGGACATGGTCCACCAGCGCACTCACCTGCTCCACCGCATCGACCATCTCCTGAATCACGTCCTGGGTCACCCGCACGCGGGCGGCGCCGTCGGCAACCTGGTTGACCGAGGTGTCGATCAGTGAGCGGATCTCTCGCGCAGCCTCGCTCGCACGGTGCGCCAGTGCCCGCACCTCGGATGCAACCACGCCGAACCCCCTTCCCTGCTCGCCGGCCCGGGCCGCCTCGACGGCGGCATTGAGCGAGAGGATGTTGGTCTGGAACGCGATGCCTTCAATGACCTGGTTGATCTCGGCCACACGCCGCGACGAGGCCTCGATGCTCCCCATGGTGTCGACGATGTCGCCGACCGCCTGACCGCCCCGCTGCGCGACCGCCGTGGCGCGGGCACCCAGTTCAGCCGCCTTGTGGACGGCGTCCGTCGTGCCGCTCACGACGCTGGTCATTTCCTCCATCGTGGACGCCGTCTTCTGCACCTCGGCGGATTGCTGCTCGGTGCGCCCGGACAGGTCATCGCTGCCCTGCGCGATCTCCTGTGCGCCGGCCTTCATCGCGTCGACTTCCGTGCGGACATCCTCCACGATCGCCTGCATGTTGAGGTTGATCAGCCACAGTCGGCGCAAGAGCTGCCCCAGCGGGTGCCGCCGCATGAACCGCACGTTGCCGTTCAGATTGCAGCCGGCGATGTGGGCAGCCAGTTCACTGGCCCGCGCGAGCGGCCGCGAGACGTAGCCTTCAAACCACCAGACGACGAGGGCGCCCAGCGCCAGCGCGGCGGCCGCCTGCACAGGCCCGGGCAAGGCGCTCTGCCACACGAGGCCCTGGCAGACGGTGAGCGCGAGCAAGGCCAGCGCCATCCGCTGCGTCAGCGTCAGGCGGTGCACTCGCTGCGGCCAGTCCCGCCAGCCGACCAGGCGCATGGCTCCGGCATGGATGCGAACCGTGGGGCGCCCCGTGGCCCGCTCGTGCGTCACCTTCTGATAGAGGGCCTCCGCCCGGTCGATCTGCTCTCGGGTGGGCTTGATGCGCACCGACATATAGCCTTTGGGCTTGCCGTCCTCCATCACCGGCGTGACGTTGGCCAGCACCCAGTAATGGTCTCCGTTCTTGCGCCGGTTCTTCACCAGCCCGGTCCACGGGCGCCCCCGACCGATGGTGCTCCACATGTCGCGGAAGGCCTCCGGCGGCATGTCGGGATGGCGCACCAGGCTGTGGGGTTGGCCCATCAGCTCGTCGTAACCGTAGCCACTCACTTCAACGAACGCGCCGTTGCAGTGGGTGATGCGGCCTTGCGGGTCGGTGGTGGAAACGAGCTTGTACTCAGCGGGATAGTCGTATTCACGCCCGGTGACGGGCGGATGTTCTGCGGTCATGGTCTGCATCTCGGGATACGCCTGAGGGTCGCTCCCGGTCGCGACCATGATGGGCGCCGGGATCCCTCTTGGAGTATCGGACGATGGCTGGCTCAGCGCAGTCCTCGTTCCGGCGCCCGCCCGGACAGAAGTGCGCGGGTTTGATCCGCGTCAACCCAGGTCGCCGGGACAGCCTCTGCCGCTCTCAACGCAGCCGAGTCCGGCCCAGTCGCCGCGCGTTGGCCGTGGCCTTGCGGTGCAGGGGCGCCAAGCCCTTGTCGAGCACCCCGAGCGACGCCCGTTGCCAGGCCGTCGTGGCCTGCCACCATTGGGCCGCCGGGGTGACGCCCGCCCCTGGCAGACCGGTCTGCATGAGGGCCCCCATCAGGCGCTGCTGCGCCTGGAAGGCATGGGCCCACATGGCAAGCCACGACTGGAAGAAGGCCACCTGCTTCTCGGCGACCATGCCGCTGAATTCCTTGTGATCGCGGGACGACAGCACCGGGCCGGCCAGCATCATGCGGGCCACACGGTGACCGACGACCTGGGGCACGGCGAGGGCCAGCTCCTGGCTTCGGGTGGCAAGTCGCGCGGCGGTGGCATGGGGGCGATGAGCGGGCATGGTCGATCCTGACAAATGAGTTGGCTCTCATCAAGCAAGCGTCGCGCCCGCTACCCGGCGGGTCGGCACGCCGTTTGCCGGTGGTGGTCCTCACCTTCAAGAAAGGAGCTTTCCATGAACCGCGATCAGATCAAGGGTACGGCCAAGGACGTGGCTGGCAAGGTGCAACGCGAGGTCGGCAAGGCCATCGGCAGCCCGGAGCATCAGGGCAAGGGGCTGGCACGCCAGGCCGAGGGCAAGGTGCAGAAGGCCTATGGCGACGCCAAGGAGGAGCTGAACAAGCCTCGCCGCCCGTGACAGGGCCCAAAACGAAACGGGCCGGCATCGTGACGATGCCAGCCCGCTGAATGGATGGTCGGGGCGGTGGGATTCGAACTCACGACCCTCTGCTCCCAAAGCAGATGCGCTACCAGGCTGCGCTACGCCCCGACTGAGCCGCCATTGTAGTCGCCAATTGCGACGCCCCGGCCGCCGCGTGGTGGATCGGCCTCAGGCGTTGAGCTGCGCCCACGTTTTTTCCAGCCGTTTGACACTCACCGGCTGCGGTGTGCGCAGCTCCTGCGCGAACAGGCTGATGCGCAGTTCTTCCAGCAACCAGCGGAATTCGTCCAGGCGCGCGTCGTGCGTGCCCTTCAGCTCGGCCAGGCGCCGTGTGTAACGCTGGTCCAGCGGTCGCAATTCGGTCAGCCGCTGCGCGTCCCGGGCGGCGTCCCCCTTCAGTTTGTCCAGCCGCAGCACCACCCCTTTCAGGTAACGCGGGAAATGCTGCAGTTGCGTGTACGGGGTCTGCGCCACAAAGCGCTTGGGCATCAGGCGCTGGAGCTGCGCCGTGATGTCGTCTGCCACGTCCTTCGGAGGGCGGGCGTCCTTCAGCTTGCGCAGGGCGGCGGCGTACTCGGTCAGCACGGTGCCGGCCAAACGGGCCACTTCCTGCGCGATCAGATTGAGGCGTGTGCGGCCTTCTTCCACGCGCGCCTTGAAGCTGGCCGCATCGGTGGGCAACGGGTCGGCCAGGTAGGCGCGGTCGAGCGCCACATCGATGATCTGCTCGCGCAGCTCGTCCGCCGTGCCCAGGCTCATGTAGGCCATCGCCATCTTCTGCAGATCCGGGATGTTTTTTTCCAGGTACTTGAGCGGCTCACGGATCTGCAGGGCCACCAGCCGGCGCAGGCCCGCGCGGTGCTTCGCAGCCGCAACGTCGGGCTCGTCAAAGATGTCGATTTCGACGTGGTTGCCCTTGTCGATCAGCGCCGGGAAGCCCACCAGCGTGTGGCCGCCACGCTGGATTTCCATCAGCTCGGGCAGTTCACCGAAGGTCCAGTCCGTCAGCGGGGTGCTGGCAGCGGGTGACTTGCTTTGCCCGGCGGCCGTGCCGCCCTTCGGCGTGGTGGTGGGTGCGGCCGAAGCCGAAGCCGCAGTCTGGCCGGATCCGCCGCGCGCGACACGGGTCGCCTGAGGGGCGCTCCGGGCATCCAGCGGCGACGCCGCCCCGTCAGCAGCCAACGCCCCCTCACCACCCTGCACCACTTCCTTGGCCTTCAGCGCAGCCAGCGCCTGAAACGCGCCGCGCGCCAGCGAGCCCAGCTCGGCCTTGAGCGCTGGCAGGTTGCGGCCCATGCCCAGCTGGCGGCCGTGCTCGTCGACCACGCGGTAGTTCATGAACAGGTGGGGCGGCAGCATGTCGAGCTTGAAGTCGGCGCGCTTGATGTCGAGCTGCGTCTTGTCGCGCACGGCCTTGAGCAGCTGCTCCATCAGGCTGCCCTGCCCGAACTCGGTAGACTGCACGAACGATTCGGCGTAATCCGGCAGCGGCACCAGCCGCGCGCGCGGCTTCTGATGCAGGCTCTTGACCAGCGCCAGCACCTTGTCCTTGAGCATGCCGGGCACCAGCCATTCGCCGCGCTCATCGCCGACCTGGTTGAGCGCGAAGATAGGCACGGTCACGGTCACGCCGTCGCGCGCATCGCCGGGCTCGTGCAGGTAGGTGGCCGTGCAGTCGACGCCACCCAGGCGGATCACCTTGGGAAAGGCCGCACTGGTGATGCCGGCGGCCTCATGGCGCATCAGCTCTTCGCGACTCAGGTAGAGCAGCTTGGGGTTCTCGCGGCTGGCCTGGCGGTACCAGCGCTCGAAGCTGTGCCCGCTCATCACGTCGGGCGGGATCTGCGCGTCGTAGAAGGCGTGGATCAGCTCGTCGTCCACGAGGACGTCCTGGCGGCGGGACTTGTGCTCCAGCTGCTCGACCTGCGCGATCAGCTTGCGGTTGTGCGCCAGGAAGGGCAGACGGGTCTCCCATTCCTGGCCGACCAGGGCCTCGCGGATGAAGATCTCGCGCGCCTCGCGGGCGTTGACCAGGCCATAGTTGACGCGCTTGTTGTTGTAGACGACCAGGCCATACAGCGTGGCCCTCTCCAGCGCGACGACCTCGGCGGCCTTCTTCTCCCAATGGGGCTCCAGCAACTGCTTCTTGAGCAGGTGCTGGCCCATGAAGACGAGCCACTGCGCGTCGATGTTCGCAATGCCACGGCCATACAGTTTGGTGGTTTCGACCAGTTCGGCAGCCAGAATCCACCGCCCCGGCTTCTTGCTCAGGTTGGCGCCCGGGTGCTTCCAGAACTTGATGCCGCGCGCACCCAGGTACCACTCGTCCTCGTCGCTCTTGACGCCGACGTTGCCCAGCAGGCCGGACAGCAGCGAAAGGTGCACCTGCTCGTAGGTGGCCGGCGTGCCGTTGAGACGCCAGTTGTGCTCGGCCACCACGGTGTGCAGCTGGCTGTACACGTCGCGCCATTCGCGCACGCGGCGGGGGTTGATGAAGTGCTCGCGCAGCAACGCCTCGTACTTGCGGTGGCTGAGCTTGTGCTTTTCCGGCTCGCCGGGTGCGTGGTGCCCATGGCCACCGCGGCTTTCATCCAGCCACTTCCACAGCTTGAGCGTGCCCATGAACTCCGACTTCTCGTCGTCGAACTGCTTGTGCTTCTGGTCGGCCTGCTGTTGCTGGTCGATGGGCCGGTCGCGCACGTCCTGCACGCTCAAGGAAGCGGCGATCACCAGCACCTCGGCCAGGGCCTGGCGGTCCTTGGCTTCGAGGATCATGCGGCCCACACGCGGGTCGAGCGGCAGCTTCGCCAGCGTCTGGCCCAGCGGCGTGATCTCGTTGTTGTCGTCGACGGCGCCCAGCTCGTTGAGCAGCTGGTAGCCGTCGGCAATGGCCTTGCGCAGCGGGGGCTCGATGAAGGGGAAGTCCTCCACATGCCCCAGGTGCAGCGACTTCATCCGCAGGATCACGCCGGCCAATGAGCTGCGCAGGATCTCGGGGTCGGTGAAGCGCGGACGCGCGTTGAAGTCCTTCTCGTCGTACAGGCGGATGCAGATGCCGTTGGCCACCCGGCCGCAACGGCCCGCGCGCTGGTTGGCCGCCGCCTGGCTGATGGGCTCGATCTGCAGCTGCTCGACCTTGTTGCGGAAGCTGTAGCGCTTGACGCGCGCCTGCCCGCTGTCGATCACGTAGCGGATGCCGGGCACCGTCAGCGAGGTCTCGGCCACGTTGGTGGCCAGCACGATGCGGCGGCCGTTGCCGGTCTGGAAGACACGGTCCTGCTCCTGCTGGCTCAGGCGGGCGAACAGCGGCAGCACCTCGGCCACCGTGCGGTGCTCGGCCAGGTGCTTGCGCAGGTGGTCGGCCGCCTCGCGGATCTCGCGCTCGCCGGGCAGGAAGACGAGGATGTCGCCGCTGCCCTCGCGCCAGAGCTCGTCCACGCCATCGGCAATGGCCTCGTTCAGGCCGTACTCGCGGCTTTCCTCGAACGGGCGATAGCGCTGCTCGACCGGGAACAGCCGGCCCGAGACCATGATGACGGGCGCGGGCCCCTTGGCCGACTCGAAGTGCTTGGCAAAGCGTTCGGCATCGATGGTGGCCGAGGTGACGATGATCTTGAGGTCCGGCCGGCGCGGCAGCAGCTGGCGCAGGTAGCCCAGCAGGAAGTCGATGTTGAGGCTGCGCTCGTGGGCTTCGTCGATGATGAGCGTGTCGTAAGCGCGCAGGTCCGGGTCGCCCTGGGTCTCGGCCAGCAGGATGCCGTCGGTCATCAGCTTGACGGACGAACCGGGCTGCAGCCGGTCCTGGAAGCGCACCTTGTAGCCCACCACCTCGCCCAGCGGCGTGTTCAGCTCTTCGGCAATGCGCTTGGCCACGCTGGAGGCCGCAATCCGCCGCGGCTGGGTGTGGCCGATCAGCCTGGGGCGTTCATGCCGCCGGGCATTCGGATCGCGCACCTGTCCCCAGCCGCCCCGCCCCATGGCCAGCGCGATCTTGGGCAGCTGCGTGGTCTTGCCCGAACCGGTTTCGCCGCAGACGATGATGACCTGGTGGTCGCGCAGGGCGGCCTCGATCTCGGCTCGTTTGCCGCTGACGGGAAGCGATTCGGGAAAAGTGATAGGCGGCAGGGCGGACACGGCGCGAAGGGCAGATCTGGCAGCAGAGGGCGCATTATCCCCATGTCGATCCGGGCGGGTACCGTGGGGGCCCCGCCACCCTGGAGGCAAGGCGGCCCACCAGGGCAGGGGAGCCCGGCTGTTGTTTTTGTGACATCAGGCACGGCCTTGCAGCCTGCGGCCTGAAAAGCGCCCTGACACCGCCGATGTAACCTCATCATTCCTGCGGAAGCCCACCTCCCCCACTTCGTGCGCCCTGCAATCCGCTCCGATCTTGCTGACCTTGTGCTGGGCACCAACCCGCGCACGCGGAAATCGCTCGGCCTGATGCTGCTCGTCAACAGCCTCTACCCACTGAACGCGGTGCTGGCCTGGTGGGCCATGCGCGCGGGCTTCATGCACGATGAGGTGGGCGTCTTCCTGATCACCTACATCCTCGTCGGACCGGCCCTGTTCTACGCGGCCATCCGTTCGGGCTGGACGCGGCGTTTTCAGGATCCGATGCTGGTCTTCCCCATGAGCCTGTTCTGCGTGGTGAGCATCATCATCAGCTTTGCCGGGCTGAATGCCGAGGTGCATGGCGTGGTGCTGGCCATCCTCCCGCTGGTGCTCATGGCGGGCCAGTTCAGCCTGGCGCCGTCGCAGATCCGGGCGCTGGGCCTGCTGTCCGTGCTGGGCATCGGGCTGGTCACGCTGTGGCACTGGCAAACGACGCCCGCCAGCGAGCACCAGTTCGTCCGCGACGTGGTGCAGGTGGTCTACATCGCCGGGGTGTTGCTGGTGAGTTCGAAGGTGGCGCAGATCGTGACGCGGCTGCGGCACCAACTGGTGCGCAGCCAGACCGAACTGGGCGATGCGCTGGCACGCGTCCAGCTTCTGGCGACCCGGGACGAGTTGACCGGGCTGCCCAATCGCCGGCGCATGGACGAGATCCTGACGGAAGAAACCCGGCGCCATGCCCGCCAGGGCGTGCCGTTCAGCATCGCACTGATCGACCTGGATCACTTCAAGCGGATCAACGACACGCACGGGCACCATGTGGGCGACGACGTGCTGCGCCACTTCGCTGAACGGGCCCGGTCCGCCTTGCGCGAGGTGGACGTGCTGGCCCGCTGGGGGGGCGAAGAGTTCCTGCTGCTGTGCCCCGGCAGCCAGATGGAGCAGGCCGCTGTGGGCCTGGCCCGGCTGCAGGCGCGTCTGGATGCCGAGCCCCTGTTGCCCCATCTGCCTGACGTGCGCGTGACGTTCTCCGCCGGGCTGACCACGCATTGGCAGGACGAACGGATCGAGGCCAGCATCGAGCGGGCAGACCGCGCGCTGTACCAGGCGAAGGCACAAGGCCGCAACCGCTGGGTCCAAAGCCCGTAACATCGGGGGTTTGCGTATCCGGCTCTGCCGCCCTTCCCCGCCCCACCGCGACCGCCATGGATCTGGTCTTTCCCCACACCTTCGTGCCCTGGTTTCGATCCGTGGCGCCCCACATTCACGCGCACCGCGGCAAGACCTTTGTGGTCGGTCTGTCTGGCGAACTGATCGCGGCTGGCAAGCTCGAGAGCTTCGTGCAGGATCTGGCGCTCATGCAGGCCATGGGGATCAAGCTGGTGCTGGCGCACGGCTTCCGCCCCCAGCTCGAAGAGCAACTGCGCCTCAAGGGCCAGGAATCGAAGTTCAGCCACGGCATGCGCATCACCGACGCCGTGGCGCTGGACTGCGCCCAGGAGGCGGCCGGCCAGCTGCGCTATGAAATCGAAGCAGCTTTTTCACTGGGGCTGCCCAACACACCGATGGCAGGCGCGTCGGTCAGCGTCATCTCCGGCAACTTCGTGACAGCCCGCCCGGTCGGCATCGTCGACGGGGTCGACTTCATCCACACCGGGCTGGTGCGCAAGATCGACGCCGTGGCCGTGCGCCGCGCCATCGACACCGGCGCGCTGGTCATGCTCTCGCCGTTCGGCTTTTCGCACACCGGCGAGGCCTTCAACCTGAGCATGGAAGATGTGGCCACCAGTGCGGCCATCGCGCTGAAGGCCGACAAGCTGATCTTCGTGACCGAAGTGCGCGGCATCCTGCAGAGCATCGTGCAGGACCCGGCGCGGGCTGCCGAACTGGAGGCCAGGCAGCACGATCCGGACGTCGAAATCGACCAGGAACTGGCGCTGGCCGATGCGAGGCGCCTGCTGGCCGCCCTGCCCAACCCACTGCAGCCCACCGACACGGCCTTCTACCTGCAGCACGCTGTCAAAGCCAGCGAAGGCGGGGTGGAGCGCGTGCACATCATCCCGTACAAGGTCGATGGCGCCCTGCTGATGGAGGTGTTCACGCACGACGGCGTGGGCACCATGATCGTCGACGAAAAGCTGGAAAGCCTGCGCGAGGCCACGCCGGACGACGTCGGCGGCATCCTGCAGCTGATCGAGCCGTTCGAGCAGGACGGCACGCTGGTCAAGCGCAGCCGCACCGAAATCGAACGCGACATCCACCAGTACACCGTGATCGAGCACGACGGCGTGATCTTCGGTTGCGCAGCGCTCTACCCCTTCCCAGAAGCGAGCACCGCCGAGATGGCTGCGCTCACGATCTCGCCCAATGTGCAGGGCCAGGGCGACGGCGAACGCATCCTGAAGCGCATCGAACAACGCGCTCGGGCAATGGGCCT
>JAJUHM010000096.1 GCA_029279925.1 Aquabacterium olei | reverse complement strand
GCCGAGGCTGAGCACCCATTGTTCGCCGAACTTGATCTGGTCCTGCGCATACACACCGAGCTGCGTGTTCTTCGCCAGAGCCCGGTCGCTCAGGTAGTTGTCGTTCCAGTCCGGCTGGACGTAGACCGGGTTCACCAGATCGATCGGTGCGACCGCGCCATTGAGCGAGTAGATCCGCCAGTCCAGCTTGGAGCGGTACAGGTCCACCCCGGCCAGCACCTGGTGGGAGACCTGACCGTGGCGCAGGCGGGTTTCCAGGTGGGTGTCCACGACCAGGGTTTTCTCGGCGTCGGGCCGCACCATGGCCAGACGCGCCATGCTGCGCTGGTCGGCCAGCAGGCCGCGGTTGCGCATCTCCAGACGGGTGTTCTCGCCGTCCAGATAGCGAAGGTGATGGCGCAGCGTCAGGTCGTCGTTGAACGCGTGCTCGAGCAGGTAGCCGATGGAGGCGGTCTTCTTGTGGTGGCCCGAACCAGGGCCGTTCACGTTGATGTCCTCGGCCGACGGCCCGAAAGGCGTGTTGCGGTAGTAGGGGATCACGTAGCCGGTCTTGTCTTCCTGGAAGTGCGACAGGATGGTGAGGGTGGTTCGGTTGCCCTTGAGCGTCAGGGCGGGGGCCACATAGCTGCGGTCGGCCCGCAGATGGTCCCATTGCGTGCCCGCCGTGCGGTGCAGGGCCGTGAATCGGCCCAGCAGCGTGCCTTGTTCATTGAGCGCGCCGCCCACATCGACCGTGGCCTGCCGCCGGCCATGGCTGCCCAGCTCGATGCCGACCTCGTGCAGCATGTCGGCTCGCGGCCGCTTCGTCACGGCGTTGATCAGCCCGCCGGGTGCCGACTGGCCGTACAGCACCGAGGCCGGGCCATGCACCACCTCGAGCCGCTCCAGTCCATAGGGCTCGAGGTTGGCCATGAAGCCGTTGTGGATGAGCCGCATGCCGTCGCGGTACAGGCCTGTGCCGGTCAGGTAGAAGCCGCGGACGGCCACGTCGTCGTCGGTGATGCCGTAATCGGCTGGTCGCACACCAGCGCTGTACCGAACGGCTTCCGACACACTGGCGACCGCCTGATCACGGATCTGCGCGCTGCCGATGGTCGAAACCTGCTGGGGCGTTTCCAGCAAGGGCACGTCCATCTTGGTGGCACTGGCGCTGCGCGTGGCGCGGTAGCCGTCGACCGGCCCCCACGCAGTTTCAGGCGTGCGCGCGGTCGAAGCCGAGATGCGGACTTCCGGCATGGAGGTGGCCGACACCGGGGCACCGCCGGTGGGTTCCGGTGCGGCTTTGCGCAGACTGTAGCCGCCTCCTGGCTGGACGACCGGCTCAAGGCCTGATCCTGCCAGGAGGGCTCGGAAGCCGGTGCTGATGCTGTGCTGCCCTACCAGCCCCCGCGTGGTCCTGCCCGCCAGCAGTTCGGCCGGATACGAGACGTTGATCCCCGCGGTGCGGGCAAACCGGGCGATTGCCGCTTCGAGCGGGCCGGCTGCGATGTCGAAGTGCCGGACCTCGTCCGAGGTCGACGCCGGGCTGGCTGAGCCTTGCGCGTGGGCGCTTGGCGGCATGGCCGCCACGCCAGCCAGGGAGGCGCACACCAGTGCGGCACGGACGGCGATGGACAGCGCGTGGGCCTGCGGGAGGGCGGGGCTGCAGGCACGGGAAACGGCGCGGGAATGACGGTGAAGCATGAGTGGCCTGATCAAGGTGGTTGCGGTGAGGTCCCTACCTGTCAAGCCGAACGAGTTCGTCGATCCCCTCACCCTGCCGCACTTTTTTCTGATGGGGGTCCGGACGGTGCGCCGGCGCCACCGTGACCCAGTACCGCGTCCGGTAGACGATGTCCACCGGCTGTGTCTGGGCGAGCAGCTGCAGCACCTGGTCGGTGTTCTTCACGTGAAAGAGCCCGGATACGCGCAGACCGGCCACCCGCTCGTCACAGCCGATGTGGCCCGGCCGGTAACGCGACAACTCGGCCAGCAGATCGGCCAGGCGCATGTCGTGTCCGGCAATCACGCCATCGGCCCATGCGTCGGGCTCGAGTCCCAGCAGGTCGGCGGGCAGCGTCTGCGTCTCCGACATCCATCGGCTTTCTCCCGGCCTGACGATGGTGTGCGGCTTGCCGCCGGGGTGAAGCGCGACGGCGCCTTCCTGCACGCTGACGCGCGCCCGGGCAGCGGCCAGTCGCACCGTGAAGCGGGTGCCGAGGGCCTGCATCTGCCCCACCGGGGTGACCACCCAGAAGGGGCGAGTGCGCCCGGTGCGATGGCGGTGTGCCGCGTCGGCGCCGGTCGTGATCTGGATTTCCCCTCGGCGCAGGGTGATCACGCGCTCGGCGCCTGCCAACTGAACGCTCACGGCGGTGTCCGTGTTGAGGACCAGGCGTGTGCCATCGTCGAGGTCCAGCGCCCGCTGCTCGCCGATCCGCGTCGCCGTGTCTGCCACCAGCCGCTGCCACGGGACATGCGGCTCGCCCACCACGCCCACCATCACACTCAGGCCGCCCAGGGACAGCAGCTTGAGCCCATTGCGCCGATCCAGGCGACGGGCGCGTCGCTGGCTGTCGAGGCGATGCAGCGCGTCTGTCACAAGCGGCGCCGGCACCTGACCGAACGGACCGCGGAGGGCGGTCAGCCGCTGCCATGCCTCCTGATGCAGGGGATCGGCCTGAAGCCAATGCTCGAACGCACGTCGGGTCTGCGGGGCCGGCTTGTTGTAGGCCACCTTGATGCACCAGTCGATGGCCGCATCCAGGACGTGACCCGGAAGAGGGCGTGCGCCTGGCGAGGGCTCATGCACCATAGCGAGCGGCATAACAGGCACGCAGCCCCTTGGCCACATGGCGTTCTGCCGTGGCCAGCGACACCCCCAACTGCCTGGCGATCTGCGGGCAGGTCAGGCCGTCCAGCTGGGCCAGCAGAAAGGCGGTGCGCACATCGGGCTTCAGCGTGTCGAGCATGCGGTCGATCTCGATCAGCGCTTCGAGGAACATCAGGCGGCTCTCCGGCGGAGGCGACTCGGGCTCCGGCAGGGAGGCCAGGGTTTCCAGCCAGGCCTGCTCGAGCTCCCGCCGGCGCCAACGATCGATGACCAGTCCGCGTGCAATGGTCGACAACAGTGCCCGGGGCTCGCGGGTGTTTGGCGGCTCCCGGCGAGCCAGCAGGCGCATGAACGTGTCCTGCGCCACATCGGCCGCGTCGAACGAGCACGAGAGCTTGCGCCGCAACCAGCCCTGCAGCCAGCCATGGTGGTCGGCATACAGGGTCGCGATCTGCTGGAGTTGTGCTGGTTCGAGGGCGGCCATCTTCCCGTCTTCCTGCCAGGCTGCATACAGAGTACGCACAGCCCGGCAAATGCGAATCATTCGCATTATAGGTGACGGGAATGACGCCGCGCTGACAGCCCGTCTTGCATCGGGTCAGAAGCTGTAGCTGGCCGACACGCGCAGGGTGCGCGGGGCACCGAACTGCAGCGAGCCGGATGCCGTGTTGGCGAGATACACCTCGTCCGTCAGGTTGTCGACCATCAGCCGGTAAACGGCCTGCTCGCCACCTTGCAGGCGGTGCACCAGCTTCACACCCAGGTCCACGCGCACGTAGCTGTCCGCCATCCAGGTGTTGAGGGTGTCGATGGCCTTGCGTCCGCCATAGAACAGGCCGCCATTGACCGACAGTCCGGGCACCCAACGGTTCAGCGCATAGTCGGCGTAGACGTTGGCCTGCCAGTCGGGGACCCCCTGGGGCTTCTTGCCCACCAGGGCCGCGTTGCTGGTGCGCCGGACTTCGGCGTCCAGGTAGGCCAGGCCGGCGATCAGCTTCAGGTCGGGCGTGATCTGGCCGCTGGCCGACAGCTCGATCCCCCTGTGGACCTGGCGGCCGTCCTGCACGCGCGTTCGCGTGCCATTGCCGTTGCTGCGGTCCATCTCGAGTCCCTTGTTGATCTCGAAGAGTGCCGCCGTCAGCAGCGCATCGCGGCCCACCTCCCACTTGATCCCGGCTTCGTACTGGTGGCTTTCCAGCGGCGGAAGCTGGGCCCGGTTGTTGGTGTAGGTGGATCCGTCCACCGTGCCGCCCTGTTCGATGCCCTCTGCGTAGCTGACGTACAGGGTCCCTGCTGGCACGGGTTTGTAGATCAGCCCCACGGTCGGGTTGGTGGTGGCCTTGTCGTAGCGCTTGGTGAGGAGATCCGTCACCGAATCGGCTCCGTACTGCTGGATCGTGGTGTGACGCAGCCCGCCGTACACGCGCCAGTGGTCGCCGATGACGAGGTGGTCGGTCACGAACCACGATTGCTGTCTGCCGCGGTTGGCAAGGTAGGAGGGGCCGGCATCAGCGGGCCCAACTGCGGGGCGCGGTACGTTGCGATCACGGAAGATGTTGTCGAAGCCGATCGACACGTTCACCCCGTCGGGATAGGTCATGTCGCGCTGCAACTGGTCGTAGCCCAGCGCCAGTTCGTGCCGGATGGCGCCCGTTCGCACGTCGCCCTGAATGACCAGCTGGTAGGCTCGGTTGTTGCGCGCCTGGTTGGGCGAGTAGTAGATGTCTGCTTCGTACTCGCCGTTGGCGGCCACGGTGTCCCACACGCCCGAGGAATTCTGATCCCGCTTGAGCTTGCTGTCCTGAACCGCCAGCGTGGCCTTCCAGTCCGGGCTGAACTGGTAGGCGGCACGCGCGGCCACATAGGTCTGCCGGTTTGGCTCCATGGCCCACGTCTGGTAGGAGTAGGTGTCAGGGCGCAGCCGCGAGAATGCCGCGCGTGCGGCCTCGGTCGTGCCGAACCACCAGAGCTGCGGCGTGCGCACGCTCAGCTTGTCGAGCCTCTGGTGCTCGAGGTCCAATTCGAGGGTGAGCTGGTCGTTGACGCGCCAGTCGAAAAAACCGCTGACGAACTGCTTGTCGCCCTTGAAGGCGTCCACGTGGCTGCGCAGCGTCTCGGCGGCTGCGTTGAGGCGATAGCCGAACTGGCGCGTGTCGCCGAAGCGGCCGCCCAGGTCCAGATGCGCCCCGAAGCCACCGTGGCTGTTGGCGCTCGCCGAGACCTTGCGCAGCGGCTCTACCGTCGGGCGTTTGATCACGTAGTTGATGGCGCCACCGGGTGAGGTGGCGCCGTAGCGGAGTGCGGACAGGCCCTTGCTCAACTCGACCGCAGCCTTGTTCTCCAGCGCAATCGACCCTTGGTCGTTGATGCCCAGGCCATCGCGGTACACGGCGTTGACGCTCAGGTTGAAGCCCCGCACGTTGACGCGGTCGAACCACAGCGGATCGGCCGCGGGCGTGGTGGAAGGGTCGTTCTTCAACACCTCGATCAGCGACTTGGCCTGCTGGTCTTCGATCACCTCGGCGCTGATGGCCGCCGTCGAGAACGGCGTGTCGCGCACGGCCTGTTCGCGAAAGCCCGACACCGACGAACCGCGGGGGCGGTAGCCGCGCTCCTGCCGGGCGGGCAGGGCGCGCTCGGCCGTGGCAGCGACGCTGATGGCTGGCATCAGCGTTTCGCTGTGCGGCTCGGAATCAGTGGGGCGGATGACCACCGAACTCCCGTCGAACACGGGAGCGAGCCCGGTGCCCGCCAGCAAGCGGTCGAGTGCCTGCCGGGCCGAGAGCCTGCCGCTGACCGCAGGGGCCTGCCTGCCTTCGACCAGCTCACGTCGCACCAGCAACTGCAGCCCCGCCTGCCGGGCCAGTTCGTTGAGGGCAGAGCCCAGCGCCTGCGCCGGCAGGTTGAGGGTGTGGACGGCTTCTGCCGCAGTGGTGGCGGGCGGCCGGCTCTGGGCTGCAGCGCCACCCCATGCCCCGAGCGCCAGGCTGGCTGCCAGGGCGAGGGGGGCGGGTCGGAAACGGATGGACAACATGGACAGGTGCTCCTCAATCAAGGCAAACAAGAATCGCTCTCATTGAGGACGCGCCGAGGCGAAATCAGTGGAGGTGGGCCTCCGGATTTTTCTTCTGCGGCTGAGGACGCGGGTGCCGCTTGTGCCGTGCCGAATGCTTCTTCCACCAGATCAGCACGCCTGTGATGCTCAGGCTCGCCACGGCCAGCCCCGTCACCGTCATCACGAGGCGCAAAGGCAGCCCCCAGATGTGTGCCATGTGCAGCGTGGTGATCCAGCTGGTGATGGTGTCGCCCGATGCCGCGCCCGTGGGCAGCACGGTGCCGATCAGCTTCCCTGAGCGCGCGTCGATGAAGAAGGCGGACTGGCCACGGCTGTCGTTGATGTCCCGGTCGGTGCGCACCACATAGCGCAGGTAGCCCTTGCGCGGGTCGTACGACACCCGGTCTTCCACCAGCACGTGGAACGACCCGAGGCGCGCCTGTTCGGCAGCGTGCCGGCGCGCTGCGGCCAGCGCGGCGGGCCAGCCCAGCGCTGGCTCCGGCTCGGGTGTCGCCAGGGGCGGCAGGGCCTCCCGCGGGTCGGTCTGCAACTCGAAGACAGTGCCCATCACCGGGCGGTACACCGGGTCGTGCAGGTTGAACGCCACGCTGCTCCAGCCGAGCACCAGGAGCAAAGCCCACGGCCACAGGCCGCCTGCGCGGTGCAGGTCGAAGTTCAGCTTGTGGCCGCCGTCGCGCCAGCGTACCTGCCAGGCCGGCTTCCACCGGCGCCACCAGCTCTTGCGTGGCGGGCGCCCTGTCCGGTTGCCGACGGGAAAGGTCAGCCACGCACCGACAAAGCAGTCGAGCGTCCACAGCACGGCGACGATGCCGAAAGCCCAGGTGCCGACCTTGTCGAACGCCAGCGAGTAATGCAGCCTGTACACGAAGGGCATCAGGTTGGTCAGCCCTGCGCCGATGTCCCCCCACTTGCGGCCGCCCAGCACCTCGCCGGTGTAGGGGTTGACGAAGACCTCATCGACCGGCGGTGGCACCGTGGCGCCGACGGAGGCCTCGATGTAGAACGTCCGCGCTGCGTCGGGGCTTGCCTGCACGAACGACAGGTGGTTGACCGCCGCGCCGGGGTAGGCCTGCCGCACCCGGTCGCGCAGGACCAGGGGGGGCAGCATCGGGGCCGGCCCCTCGCGGCCCGCCGCGCGCGGCGGCTCGACCCGCATCAGGTGCGGGTTGAGCGCCGTGTCCAGTTCGTGATACCAGACCAGCAGGCAGCCGGTCAGCCCGGCGACCACGAGAAAGCCGGCCATGGCCAGGCCGACATACCGATGAACCAGAACGGCGAGGGCGCGCATGCCGGTCAGAAGCTGTGCGTCAGCGTGACGTAGGCATTGCGCTTGGCGCCCACCATCACCTGGTCAGCGCGCGTGCCGCTGTCCTGCATGCCCGTGTAGT
Organism: Aquabacterium olei; assembly: GCA_029279925.1. Taxonomy (GTDB): domain Bacteria; phylum Pseudomonadota; class Gammaproteobacteria; order Burkholderiales; family Burkholderiaceae_C; genus Aquabacterium; species Aquabacterium olei_A. Next base: position 3,031 of record JAJUHM010000096.1, on the reverse strand, counting down.
ACGTCCGGTCTGTTGCGTTGGCCACGCTCAGTCGCAGCGTGGTGTCCTGCCCGATGCGGTAGGCCGCACCGAGGCTGACCAGGGTGTAGCCCGGCAACGAGATGGTGTTGCCCGAGTTGCCCCAGCGCTGACCGATGCGCGTCATGCCGACGTCGGTGGTCAGGTCATGCAGGCCGAAGGCGGCCCAGCTGTAGCTCACCAGCATCGAGAGCTGGTGCTTCGGGGTGTTGGCAAACCGGTTGCCGACAAAGCTCGGGTTGTCGTTCGCCTCGATGCGGGATTTCTGCAGCGCCACGCCACCCCGCACGCGCAGATGCTGGCCCAGCAGGGCGGTGAGTTCGCTTTCCAGGCCGGAAATCTTCGACTTGCCCCCGTTGACCACGAACGAGTCGTTCGGGCCATTGCCGGGATCCTCCAGGCTGGCGTTGCTGCGTTGGATGGTGTAGATGCTGTTGGTCCATGCCAACTTGCCGCCCAGAAGGCGGCTCTTGAGGCCCACTTCGAGCGCCTGGTCGTGCAGGGGTGCCAGGGGTGCCCCGCTCCGCTGGATGCCCGTCTGCGGGACGTGTCCGTCGCTGACACCGGCAAAGACCGTGTGCTGCGCTGTCACATCGTAGCTGCCGGCCACCCGCACGGAAGTCTTCTTGCTGCCGTAGCCGTCGGTGTAGGTGTAGTTCTCTCCTGGGTCCAGCGAGTCGGTGTAAGCGCCCCTGTAATCGTAGTCATAGTCGAACTGCCGCAGCCCCACGATGGTCCGGAAGCGCTCGGACCAGTTCGCCAGCCACTTCGCGGTCAGGCCGTCTTCCTTGACCTTGATGGTGCTGCGCCACAGCGCGTAGTCCTTGTCGATGAACACCGGAGACTGGTTGTTGACCGGCGCGAGGATGTCGAACGTGTTGCTGATGTTGCTGTAGCGGGAGCTGGCGGTGTTGGTGCTGCGGAAGCGGTCCAGCCCGGCCGACACGGTGTGCTCGATGTCGGCGGTCTTGAACTTGTACTCCAGCGTGGTGCGCAGGGCGTCCGACGTGGTGTCCCCGCGCCAGTTGTCCCAGTTGATTTTCATCAGCCGATCGCCGCTCCATGTGCGACCGCCAGCGTTGTACAGCGTGCCCCAGCCGGGCTCGGACTCTGCGTTGCGGAACTCGGCGAGCCGGTATCGGTACTTGCCGTGCTCGATGGCCGTCGTCCACTTCAGGGCCTCGGTGAAGCGGTGCTCGTGCTTCAGCCTGAGGCGGTCGGCCTCGTTGACCTGGCTGGATGTGGTCTGGTGGAAGCTCCAGTCACGCGGCGCGAAGCCGCCGGGCCAGGCGCCTTCCAGGTAGATGATGCCGCGGTCCTGGGGCGAGTTCTGGTGGTTGCGCTCGAAGCCCACCGTGACCTGACCCCGGGCGCTGTAGTCCCAGTTCAGCGTGGGGGCCACCAGGTAACGGTGGGTGTTGCCTGGACGTCCGGCCCGCCATTCTTCGGGCTCGACGTAGGCCACCACCAGCCGGCCCTGCACGTTGCCGGCTTCATTGAGCGCGCCCGTCAGGTCGGCGCCCAGCTTGCGGTAGCCGTCCTGGCCTACGGCCACCGTCAGCTTGCGCACAGTCTCGCGCAGCGGCTGCTTCGAGACGAAGTTCACCGCCCCGCCGGGCTCCGCCACACCGAACTCGGCCCCGGCAGGCCCCTTGACGATCTCGATGCGTTCGATGTTGTCCGGCATGGCGCGCAGGCTTTGGCCATAGCCAGAGTCGACCTGGCGCAGGCCGTCGCGGTAAGGCATGCTCGACGTGAAGCCGCGGATGGAGAGGGTGTCGCCGGTCCAGCCCCCGTTGTCGGTCAGGTTGACCCCGGGGACGAAGGAGAGCACCTCATCCAGTGTCTTCGACGCTGTGGCTTCCCAGTACGCTTCGGTCACCGTGTTGATCACCGCAGGCGTCTTCTGCTCTGGCAGCGTGAAGCCGAGCGACTGGGTCTCGCGCGCCACATAGGGTACCGGGCCCCGGTCGGACGAGCCGATCACCCGCACCGTGGGCATCTCGTTGTTCGCCCCGGATACGGGCGTCTGCGGCGCCGTTCGCACCACCACGGCGTTGCCCTCCCGCTCGGTCGTCAGGCCGGTACCCGCCAGCAGGCGCTCCAGTGCCTGGGTGGCGGTCAGCTGACCTCGGACGGCGGGCGCCTGCTTGCCTTCGACCAGTTCACGGCGTACCAGCAACTGCAGTCCGGCCTGCCGGGCCAGTTCGTTCAGCGCGGTGCCCAGCGGCTGGGCCGGCAGCTGGATGGCGTGGATCGTCTCGGCCGTGAGTGCCACGCCGCCCTGAGCGAGCGCGGTGGTCGAGGCCAGCGCGCCCGCCACGACGGCGGCTGCCAGCGCAACGGGGGCGAATCGAAAACGGGTCAACAACATGGAAAACGGCTCCTCAAGGGTGTAAACAAGAATCACTCTCAGGGGAGACGCACAAGGCGGCCAGGAGTGGAGGTGCCGCTTCCACCCTGGCTGAGGGTCAGTTCATGCGGACCACCTCGGCGGTGCCGTCCGGGCGCGGGAGCAGGCGCACCGGCAGCACCTGGGGCAAGGCGCGCCGGAAGGCATGTGCTTCGCGCAGGTCGAAGCTGCCGTTCAGGCGCAGCGCAGCCACGGTCGGGTCATGGATGACGAGGCCCGTGTTCAAGTAGCGCTCGAATTCGGCCACGGCCTCCTTCAACGGGGTGTCGTTGAGCACCACACGGCCTTCTCGCCAGGCGAGCGCGGCAGACAGGGGCATGCGTGTCACCGGGGTGAGGTGGCCCTGGGCGTCGGCCTGCACAGTCTGCCCGGCGGTGAGCTCCACGGAGTCGTGGGCGGGGGCGGCCGCCAGGTCGCGCCCGGTGCTCGACGGCCCGTACACCCTGGCCACGCGAACGCGCCCTTCTTCCACGACCACGCTCACGTGTCCGGGGTGCAGGCCCTCGCTGGCATACCGGACCGAGAACCGTGTGCCCAACACCGTGATGCGAACGGCCCCGGCAAACACATGGAACGGGCGCTCGGCATCGGCCTGCACGT
>JAJUHM010000095.1 GCA_029279925.1 Aquabacterium olei | reverse complement strand
CTGCGGCCCCAGCAGGCCCGTGAGCAGAGGCAGCCCCAGAAAGCCAGTGTTGGGGAAGACCGCCACCAGGGCCACCATGCCGGCGTCCGGACGGCTCAGGCCCGACCGTCTTGCGCACCACAGCCCCACCAGCGTCACGGCGACGCTGGACAGCGCATACACCGCCAGCAGCCCCCACACCGGCCCCGCGTGCAAGCGCCCGCTCGCGCCCAACCGGAACAACAGCGCCGACAGCGCGAAATACAGCACGAACACCATCAGCGCACCGATGCCCTCGACCGGCAGCAGCCCACGACGGGCGGCCACCCAGCCGATCAGGACGAGGGCGAAAAACGGCAACAACAGTGACAGCAGCGACCCCATGACGGCATTGTCACGGCGGGGGCATCACCCAGCAGCCACGCGCGAGCGCTCGCGGGCGCTCAGCGCACACGCCACATCGCCAGAAAGCCGCCGCGGCGCATCACCCGCCAGCCCAGCAGGACCGCCAGGATGACCGCGTAGACCATCACCTCCGCCGTGTCGTTCTTGGCATCCTTCTTGAGGTAGAAGTGCAGCAGGCCCAGCAAGGCCGCCACATAGGCCAGCCGGTGCAGCATCTGCCAGCGCCGCCCGCCCAGGGCGCGCACCGCCGCGTTGAACGAGGTGAGCGCCAGCGGGGTCATGACCGCCAGCGCCAGCATGCCCACCAGGATGAAGTTGCGCTTGAGCACGTCGCGCACGATGTCGTCGAGCACCAGCCCCTGGTCGAACCAGGCATAGGACAGGAAGTGCAGCACGGCATAGACAAACGCCGTGACCCCCAGCGTGCGGCGGTAACGCACCAGGGCTGGCAGGCCGACCAGTTCCCGCAGTGGGGTGATGGCCAGCGTCAGCCACAGCCAGCGCAGTGTCCACTCACCGGTTTCGAGGATCAAGGCTTCAGCCGGATCGGGCCCCAGCGCATCGGCCCAGGCACGGGCCAGCAGCACCCCGGCCGGCACCGCACACAGCAACCACAACACGGGCTTCAGCCAGGGCTTGACCAGCCAGGCGTTCGCAGGAGACAGCACGGAGGGCAAAGCAGGCATGGGCGCGGTGTCAGTAGTTCTTCTTCAGATCCATGCCAGCATACAACTGCGCCACCTGCGCTTCGTAGCCGTTGAACATCAACGTCGGTTTGCGAGGCGCAAACAGCCCGCCTTCGCCGATGCGGCGCTCGGTGGCCTGGCTCCAGCGCGGGTGGTCCACCTTGGGGTTCACGTTGGAATAAAAGCCATATTCCTGCGGGTTGGCCTTGACCCAGCTTGGCGTGACCGGCTTCTCGGTGAACTGGATGCGCACGATGGACTTGGCGCTCTTGAAGCCGTACTTCCAGGGCACCACCAGGCGCACGGGCGCGCCGTTCTGGTTGGGCAGCACCTCGCCGTACAGCCCGAACGCCAGCAGCGTGAGCGGGTGCATCGCCTCGTCGATGCGCAGGCATTCCACGTAAGGCCAGTCGAGCACACGGGACTGCACGCCCGGCATCTGCTTCGGATCCGCCAGCGTGTAGAACGACACGTACTTGGCTCGGCCGGTGGGCTCGACGCGGCTGGCCAGCGCCGACAACGAGAACCCGATCCACGGGATCACCATCGACCACCCTTCGACGCAGCGCAGCCGGTAGATGCGCTCTTCCATCGGCGCCACGCGCATCAGGTCTTCCAGTGCCAGCCGTTGCGGCTTGCCGACCTCGCCATCCACCAGCACCGACCACGGCCGGGGCTTGAGCGTGTGCGCGTACTCGGCCGGGTCACTCTTGTCGGTGCCGAATTCGTAGAAGTTGTTGTAGTGGGTGATGTCCTCGTACGAGGTGAGCTTGTCCATCACCTGCGCGCCGGGCACGCCGCTGCGCGTGGCAGCCAGCGCGGCCAGCTTGCCGGGCCGCTTGACGGCCGACGCCGGGGCCTGCGCCAGGGCCGCCCCACCGAATGCGGCGCCCGCCCCGATGGTCAGACCTTGCAACACGCGACGCCGGTCGGCGTACACCGCCTGTGGTGTGACCTCGTGCTCGGGCAGCACGAAGCCGCTGTCAGGGTGCAGGCGGTGATGGCGGGTGCGGATGAAAGACATGACAGGCTCCACGACGCGGACGCCGCGCACCTTACACCCTCGGGCCCCTGCCGTCCCGACGCCGGCGGATCAGGCCTTGGCGGCTGGGGCTTTTGCCGCTCGGGGCCGCACCAGTTCGGCGGTGTCGCGGTAATCGGGCACGCTCGCGGCCAGGCCCAATTCTTCCTCGATGCGCAGGCGCAGCGTGTCGGCCGCGGTCGGCTCGCCGTGCACCACGTACACGTGCTTGGGCGGCTTGCCCAGGTGCTTCAGCCAGTTCAGCAGGCCGCGCTGGTCGGCATGGGCCGACAGCCCTTCGATCTGCGTGACCTCCGCGCGAATCGGCACGTACTCGCCGAAGATCTTGAGCGATGTCGCTCCCGCCACCAGCGAGGCGCCCCGCGTGCCGCCGGCCTGGAAGCCGCTGAGCACGATGGCGTTGCGCGCCTGCGGTCCGAAGTGCGAGATGTGGTGCAGCGCCCGGCCCCCCGTCAGCATGCCGCTGCCGGCAATGATCACCATGGGATAGCGTTGCCGCATCAGCGCCTGCGACTCGGCCACATCGCGCACGAAGCGCGTCATCTCCTGGATGCCCTGGCACTCTTCCGGCGTCAGGCGGTGTTCGTCCATGTGGCGGCGGTACAGCTCGGTGGCCGAGATGGCCATGGGACTGTCGAGCACGATGGGCAGGCGTGGAATGGCACCGGCCTCGCGCAGACGGTACAGCGAGTACAGCAAGCCCTGGGTGCGGCCCACGGCAAAGGCCGGGATGATGACCGTGCCGCCGCGCGCCGCGGTGCGCCGGATCACATCGCCGAGCACCTCGATGGCATCGACGTCGGCATGCAGGCGATCGCCGTAGGTCGATTCGACCACCACCCAGTCGGCCATCTGGCCCTGCGCGGGCGGCAGCATCACCAGGTCGTCGTCGCGTCCCAGGTCACCCGAGAACAGCACCGACTTGCCCTTGTGCTCGATGGCGATGCTGCTCGCGCCCAGGATGTGTCCGGCCGGCGTAAAGCGCACCTTCACGCCACCTTCCAAGGCGACCACCGCGTGGGCCTCGACGCGCCTCAGGTGCTGGATGGCCTTCTGCGCATCGCGCACGGTGTAGAGCGGCTTGGCGGGCGTGTGCTTGGTCGCCGCGTGCCGGTTGCGGTAGCGGGCTTCTTCTTCCTGCAGGTGGGCCGTGTCCTGCAACAGGATCTCGGCCAGGTCGGCCGTGGCCGCCGTCGTCCACACCGGCCCCTTGAAGCCATCGCGGTACAGCGCGGGCAGCATGCCGCTGTGGTCGATGTGGGCGTGCGTCAGCAGCACGGCATCCAGGCTGGCCGGGTCGAACGGGAAACCGGCCCAGTTGCGCTCACGCAGCGTCTTGAAACCCTGGAACAGGCCGCAGTCCACCAGCAGCCTCAGGCCGCCCACCTCGACCAGCGTCTTCGAACCGGTGACGGTGGCGTTGGCCCCGTAGAAAGTCATGCGCATCGGTGCTCTCCGTTGAATCATTCAACGCTAGCACAGCGACGCGCCGGTGACCTTGCCACACATCGCACCGCGCGCTCGCTGCGCCGGGCGATGTGTGGCGCGCGCCACTCAGGCAGCCTTGCGGGCCGGCGCCTTCTTGGCTGCTGCACGCGGCGCACGCGGCTCGAACTCGAAGCCCACCTTGCCAGCCTTGGCGTCCCAGCTCAGGAAGGCCTTGAACTTGCGCCGCGTCTTGTTCGACACGAAGTTCTCGAGCAGGTCGGTCTTGCCGGTTTCCAGCAGCTTGCCGAACTGCTCCGGCGTGATGGGTTGCTGCAGGATGACCTTGCCGCTCTTGAAGTCGCACTTGCCCTTGGCGGCGCCCAGCGTGTTTTCACACACGTAGTTGGTGCCGTGCTCGTAGACGCTGCCGCCGCACTTGGGGCAGGCGCCCAGCGTGGTGGCGTTGCTGAAGTCCACGGCCTCGCCGGACTCCTCTTCCTTCTTCGCGTCTTCGCCGAAGTCGAACTCCATCTTCCAGTTGTTGAGCTCGGCGTCCTTGACGAGCTTGAGTTCGGCGGTGAAGGGCCAGCCCGCCTTCGAGCGGAAGCCTTCCAGCGGGCCCAGCTTGTGCTCGCGCAGCAGCTGCTCCACCTCGTGCAGCTCGAAGCTGCGGCCGGCCGGGATCTTGGTCATGCTGAAGCCGCAACCGGTGTGGCCTTCGGCATCCCCGCCGCCCTTGCCGGTGCAGGTGAAGCGGCGGTAGTTCTCCTTCACGACGCCACCGCAGTTCGGGCACGGCGTGCTCAGCGTGGCGTAGTCGCCCGGGATGGTGTCGCGGTCGTACTCCTTGGCCTTCTGCACCACGCGCTGGGTCATGGCTGCGATCTCGGCCATGAAGGCCTCGCGGCTCAGACGCCCGCGCTCCATCTCCGAGAGCTTGTGCTCCCAGTTGCCGGTCAGCTCAGGCTTGGTCAGGTCTTCCACGCCCAGGCCGCGCAGCAGCGTCATCAGCTGGAAGGCCTTGGCCGTGGGGATCAGCTCGCGGCCCTCGCGGATCATGTACTTCTCGGTCAGCAGCCCTTCGATGATGGCGGCGCGCGTGGCCGGCGTACCGAGGCCCTTCTCCTGCATCGCAGCCTTGAGTTCCTCGTCGTCGATCAGCTTGCCGGCGCCTTCCATGGCACTCAGCAGCGTCGCTTCCGAATACCGTGCGGGCGGCTTGGTCTTCAGGGCGTTGACGACGACATCTTCATTGCGCACGGCCTCGCCCGGCTGCACGGCCACCAGCGTGGTGTCGTCGCCCTCTTCCGCAGCTTCCTTGCCATACACGGCCAGCCAGCCCGGCTTGACCAGCACCTTGCCGTTGGTCTGGAAGTGGTGCGTCTTGCCGGCCGCCGGAATCTTCGTGATGCGGGTGGTCACCATGAACTCGGCCGCCGGGTAGAACACCGCGATGAAGCGCTTGACCACCATGTCGTACAGCTTGGCCTCGGCCTCGGTCAGGCTCTTGGGCGTCTGCATCGTCGGGATGATGGCGAAGTGGTCCGACACCTTGGCGTTGTCGAACACGCGCTTGTTGGGCTTGATGTAGCCGTCGTTGACCGCCTTGCGGGCATGCTGCGACAGTTCGCGCAGCGGGCCGGGCAGGTCCTCGTCGGCAAGGGTCGCCATGGTCTGTTTGACCACGCTCACGTAGTCTTCCGGCAGCGCGCGCGAATCGGTACGCGGGTAAGTCAGCACCTTGTGCTTTTCATACAGCGCCTGCGCCAGGCCCAGCGTGGTCTTGGCGCTGAAGCCGAAACGCGAGTTGGCCTCGCGCTGCAGCGTGGTCAGGTCGTACAGCAGCGGGCTCGACTGGGTGCTGGGCTTGGCCTCTTCCGTGACGGTGCCGGTCTGGCCCCGCACGGCATCGGCGATGGCCTGGGCTTCGGCGGCGCTCCAGACGCGGTCGGCCTTGAACTCGGCCTCGGCCGAGCCTTCCGCAGCGGTCTTGTCCTTCTTGAAGTCCGGGTCGAACCACTTGCCGTCGTAGGTCCCAGCGGCGGCGTCGAACGTGCCCTTGATTTCCCAGTAATCGCGGTAGACGTGCTTACGGATCTTCTCTTCGCGCTCGACCACGATGGACAGCGTCGGCGTCTGCACGCGGCCCACGGTGGTCAGGAAGAAGCCGCCATCGCGCGAGTTGAACGCCGTCATCGCCCGCGTGCCGTTGATGCCCACCAGCCAGTCGGCCTCCGAGCGGCAACGCGCGGCGCTGGCCAGCGGGGTCATCTGCTCGTCGGTGCGCAGGGCCTCGAAGCCGTCGCGGATGGCGGCTGGCGTCATGCTCTGCAGCCACAGGCGCTTCACGTCCTTGCCCAGGCCCTTGGCCTTGGTGGTGGCCGTGCTGTCCTGTGCGTACTGCACGATCAGGCGGAAGATCAGCTCCCCTTCGCGCCCCGCGTCACAGGCGTTGATCAGCGTGGTGACGTCCTTGCGCTTGATGAGCTTGACCAGGGCGTTCAGGCGCCCCTTGCTCTTGTCGATCGGGTTCAGATCGAAATGCGGCGGGATGACCGGCAGGTTGGCGAAGCTCCACTTGCCGCGCTTGACGTCGAATTCTTCCGGCGCCTTGATCTCGACCAGGTGACCCACCGCCGAGCTGACGACATAGTGCTCGGATTCGAAGTACTCGTCGTGCTTCTCGAACTTGCCGTCCACGGGCGTCAGCGCCCGCACGATGTCCTGTGCGACCGACGGCTTCTCTGCAATGACCAGGGCTTTGCTCATGGGGGGTGTTTATATCTTCACTCGGCCTCTGCGATGGAGGCAGGGTTCCGTTCTTACAATCGGGCCTCGCGCGCACGTGCACACGTACGTACACGTGCACACACGCACGCGCGCGCCCACCAATTCAATGTAACCAAAAAGGCCGATGACGCAAGCCGCCACCAAGCCCCACCCTGCCGCCCGCACGGCCCCCAGCAGCGCCCCCGCCACAGGTGGGCGCCGCACCCAGGTCCGGGATTCCGGCGTCCACGGGAAAGGGGTGTTCGCGGTGCGGCCCATCCGGGCCGGCGAGCGGGTGCTCGAATACAAGGGCGAGATCATCACCTGGGAAGAGGCACTCGACCGCCATCCCCATGATCCCGAGCAGCCCAATCACACGTTCTACTTCCACCTCGACGACGGCCATGTCATCGATGGCAAGTACCTGGGCAACTCGGCCAAATGGATCAACCATTCTTGTGCCCCCAACCTTGAGGCGGAGCAGGTGGGCGACCGGGTCTTCCTGAATGCGCTGCGCGACATCGAGCCCGGCGAAGAACTGTTCTTCGACTATGGCCTGATCATCGACGCCCGCATGACGGCCAAGCTCAAGAAAGAATACGCGTGCTGGTGCGGAGCACCGAGCTGCCGCGGCACGATGCTGGCGCCCAAGCGTCGCCGCTGACCGGCATGGACACCGGACAAGGGCCTGCCTCGGCATCGGCAGACCGGGACGCCGTCGTCGCGGACCTGAACAACGCGGCCGAGCAGATCTGGCTGGCCTGCCACACGGACTGGCCGGACCTCGCCATCGAGGTGCGCCCCGAGGTGGGCTCCACCAACACCGAGCTGATGAACCGGGCCGACGACCCCGCGCCCGCGCCCATGCTGCTCACGGCAGCCCACCAGGTGGCGGGCCGGGGACGGCAGGGTCGACAGTGGGTGGCGAGGCCGGGTGACAGCCTCGCCTTTTCGCTGGCCCTGCCCCTCGCGTTCGACCGGGTTCCCGGCGGCGCGGGCGCGCTGTCGCTCGCCGTGGGGCTGGCCGTCGCCCAGGGCCTTGATGCCCTGCGTGCCGGCCGGGCCGCCCAGGCTGGCGTTCCCGCCCCGGCCGCCCTGGGCATCAAGTGGCCCAACGACCTGTGGCTGAACGGCCGCAAGCTCGGCGGCATCCTGATCGAGGCCCGTCAGGGCGCCCACCTGCCGCCAGGGCACCGGTGGGTGGTGGTGGGCATCGGGCTCAATGTGCGCGCCGGGGTGTTCGCCCCGGCCGCCTGCGTCGCCGACGGCCTGCCAGCCAGCCACGCCCCCGCGGTGGGCGCCACCTGGGCCGCCATCGTGCCGATGCTGCTCGACACCGTGCGCACCTTCGCCCAGCAGGGCTTTGCGCCGCTGCAGGCGGCCTATGCCCAACGCGATGTGCTGGCGGGCCAGAGCGTGGCCTTGTGGACACGCCCGGGCGCTCAACCCACGCAGGACACGCCCCAGGAAACCGGCCTGGCGGCCGGCGTGGACGCCCACGGCAGCCTGCTCGTGCATACTGACTCCGGACTGCGCACGTGGTCCAGCGGCGAAGTGTCCGTCCGCCCCTGCGTGCCCTGACCCGCTTGTTGCCCGACGATGCTTCGCTCCCTGGTGCTGATCCTGCTGCTCGTGAACGCCGCGTTCTTCGCCTGGACGCAGGGATGGCTCGATGCCGTCGTCGGCGTGCGGCCAGATGGGCACCGTGAACCGCAGCGCCTGGGCCAGCAGCTCGCGGTACAACAGATCGAGGTCATCGTGCCCCCAGCAGCGAGTGCCCCCCGCGACCGCCACGACGCGCCCAGCCGGGCCGCCAGCGCCACGCCTGTCACAGCAGGTGCCGCGTCGGCGGGCGAAGAGGGTCCGGCCTCGTCAGAGGGTGCCGCCGGCTTCGCCTGCCTGGAGGCGGGGCCGTTCGCGCCAGGTGTGCGGCCGCAACTCGAAGCGCAACTGCGCCCCGTCGTCAACCCGGCCGCCCTGAGCGTGAACGTGGCCACCACCCCCGGCCTGTGGATGGTCTACATGGGCCCCTACGCCGATGCGGAGATGCTCGGGCGCAAGCAGGACGAGTTGCGGCGCATTCGGGGCCTCGATTTCGAACCCGTGCGCACGCCGGCCAACCTGGCGATGGGCATCTCGCTCGGCCGCTACACCCAGCAGGCCGAGGCCAATGCCGCACTGGAACGCCTGCGCGCACGGGGCATCCGCACCGCGCGCATCGTCATCCTGCGGCCAGCCGGCGAGGAACTGACAGTGCGCGTACCCCGGGCCACGGCGGCAGAGCAGCAAGCCCTGGCCGCCCTCGCGCTTCCGCAGGAGCGCCGTTTCAGCGCCTGCCGCTGACCGCGCGCGGCCTCAACGCCCGAGCCAGCAATACGCCCCAGCCGAGCAACCAAGGCCATGACAGCGCGCCCCCTCCGCCGCCAGACCCCGACGGCGCCCCCGGCGCGCTGGTCTTCAGCCGGTCTGGCGTGAACCAGCTGGCCGTCACGCGGGCCTCGACGAAAGCCTGAGGGCCGCCCTGGGCGTCGAGGCGGTTCAGCACCGCCCCCACCGCCAGGTCCGCGTCCAGGATGCCTGCGCCGCAGGTCTCGGTCGTGCAGAAGCAGTTGCCCTGAGACGCGCCATCGGCCTGACACACCGCGGGCGTCGGCAAGGGCGGGTTCACCAGGTCGGCCGACGCCACATGCGGGCGCAGGACGCCGCTGAGCGCGGTGGTGCGGGTCAGCAAATCGCGCAGCTCGTCCACGGTCAAAGAGGGATCGAGCGACAACATCATGGCCGCCACGCCCGCCGCGATCGGCGAAGCGAAACTGGTCCCGTGGGCCACCACCGCCGCCGCGCCGGCATCGGTGTAGCCCGGCATCAACAAGCCCGTGGACTGACTACCGGGCTCGCCGGACACGGTCGCGAGCCCGGCCGCGATCTTGTTCGCGTAGCTGGCCTTCAACCCGCGGCGCGTCAGCCCGGTGACGGCCAGCACCCCGTCGCAGTTGGCCGGACGGGACGCGGCCCCCGCGCCGGTGCTGCCGTCGCCATTGCCCGCCGAGGCCACCACCAGCGCCCCCTTGGCGCGCAATGCGACGATGGCTTGCTGGTACAGCGTGTCGGCCTCGCTGTCGGGATTGCGACAGGTGCCCGAGCCCCCAAAGCTCAGGCTGAGCACCCGCGCGGGACTCAGGTTCACCGAGGGCTCACCGTGGTAGCGCACGCCGGCCGACCACAGCAGGCCCTCGATCACGTCGCTGACAAAGGCACCGCAGCTGCCGCTGATGCGCACCGGCATGATCAGCGGCCCGCCTTGGCCGCCACGTCCCAGCTGAGGCAGCATGCCCATCACGCCCAGGGAGGCGTCGCCCATGCCGCCCAGCATGCCGGCGATGGCCGGCCCGTGCCAGGAACTGGCGTGCGCCGCGCAGAACGGTTGCGGGTACGCACCCGGGTTGGCCGTGATCTCGGCCTGGGTCAGCGCATCCCCCGGGTCGGTCGCATCGGCGTCCGGGCCATCGCCATCCTTGGCATAGGCGGCCTCGCTGACGAAGTCATACCCCGGTATCCAGCGCCCTGCCATGCCCGGCAGGTCTCGCCACCCCGAGTCCAGCACCGCCACCGTCACGGGGTAGACCTGGCGCCCCGAGGCGGCCAGCCGCCCCCAGGCAGGACGGATGTTGGGCACGCCTTCGCGCGCCGCCAGCGCTGCCGTGTCCTGCAGCCACCACTGCTGCTCGAACCACATCGGGGTCGTGGTGACGGCCGTTGGCAGGTGCCCGCCGGTGGGGGCGGACAGCGGCTTCAGGCGTTCGTTGACGACCACCCACTCGACGTCCGGGTCAGCCCGCCAGCGGGCGGCCTCCTGTTCCGCCTCCCGCAGAGACATGACCCGGCCGAGGTGCACCACATGCGCCCCGAATGCCGTCGGCTTGTGGGCCAGAAACCCGGTGCTGCGGCGGTGGGCGGCGGCATGCAGGCGCCCCAGCTGAGCCCGGCTCGAGTCCGCAGGCCGCGCCGTGGCGGCCAGACGCACCACCGAGCGTGCCCCGCTCGGTTCCTTCAGCTTCACGATGAGGCCGAGCGCGGCGGCCTCGTCCGACGGGGCCGCGCTGCCCGCCTTCGCGG
>JAJUHM010000094.1 GCA_029279925.1 Aquabacterium olei | reverse complement strand
GCTGCCGAGGACCTGCCGCCGGCCGCGCCCGGGGCGCCCGCCCCACCGCCACCGACGCAGCCGGGCATGCCGGGGCCGCAGGCGACCCGTCCGACGGAGGTGGTTTCGTGAGCGCCGCACCGACCCTGCACGCCACAGGCCAGCTCCTCTATTTCGGCAAGCTCCCCTGCCGCGGCGACTTCGTGCGCAGCACCCAGCATGGCGCCCTGATCGAGCAACTGGATCATTGGCAGAGCCAGACCATGGAGCGGCTGTCTGCCGATCCCCGCTGGAAGTTGCTGTACGACGCGGCCTCGCCTGTGGCCTTCGCGGTGCTGGGCACCGGAAGCCGGGTGGGTCTGGCCGGGCACTGGATGGCGAGTCAGGATGCCTCCGGTCGTCGGTTCCCCTTTCTGACCGCGTGCGCGTTGTCGCTCTCGCTGCCACGCGACACACTGCCGGCGGCACCGGTGGCGCTGGCCCGCATCTGGGGCCGGCTGGAACAGGTGGCCCGTGTCGCTCACGCGGCCACCGACCTGGTGCATGCGCAGGGCAGCCTTGACGCGACCCTCGACTTCGACCTCCAGGCAGGGCAAGCACAGCAGTCGCTGGCGGACTTCCTGGCGTCGCGGACCGTGGCGGCGCTCGACCAGATGCTCTCGTCCAGCGGTCAGCGCTTCTCCGTGCGACAGGCCACACTGGCATTGGGTCTGCTGCTGCAGCCGGCCATGGCCCAGGGCACGGCCCGCCTGAACAAGCTGCTGTGCTGTCCCTTGCCTCACGATCCAGCGGTGCGTGCGCCGGTGGCCAGCTGGTGGTTGTCGCTGGTGCTTGGTTTCTTCGGGCGCCACGAAGTCGAGCTGGGGGTGTTTCTCGCTTCGCTGGATGGCCAGCCGCACCTGGTGCTGGGCTTTCACGGCGCGTCGCCTGTGGCGCTGCATGCCTTGATCGACACGGCACGCCTCGACGAGCAGGGCGTGTTCCTCCGCGACCTGGACTGGGTGGAAGACGAGGTGGGCGCGGACTATGGCCTGCGCAAGCTGTCGAACTACCTGCGCGACCCGGGCCTGTCGCTGGCGCAGGCTTTGAGCGTCTACAACGAAGTTTTTCTGGGGGTCTAAGCCATGGTGAGCGGTTTCATCCACGCCGGGCGCCGCATTGGTCTGGTCATCGTGCCCATGCTGGCCGCCCTGGGCGGCTCGGTGGTGTGGGCGCAGACTGCGGCCGACGCGGGCAGCGTGGCCAATGCGGGCGCGGCACCTGTCGTGGTCTCCGGTACGGTGCCTGACGAAGCCACGCGCGTGGCCATCCTGACTCGGATGCGCGAGCTGTATGGGCCAGGGCGCGTGGTCGATCAGCTCAGCCTGGGGGCGGTCGTGGCACCGGCGCAGTGGCGAGACTATGTGCAGAAGCTGCTGTCGTCCCATCTGCGGCAGGTGTCGCACGGGCAGCTCTCCATTCAGGGGCAGGTTGTCGAGATCCGTGGCGAGGTGCCGAACGAGACGGTGCGCCAGCAGGTGGCCAGCGACATGGCGCAAGCCCTGAACCCGACCTACACCGTGCGCAACGGGCTGCGTGTGGCGGTGCAGGATCAGAGCGTGGTCGACCAGGCCCTGGCCAACCGCATCGTGGAGTTCGAGCCGGGCAGCGCCGTGCTCAGGCCGGCCAGCCTGCCGTTGCTGGACGAGATGGCGACGGTGATGACGCGACTCAAGGACCGCCGGTTCGAGGTCATTGGCCACACCGATGCCGACGGGGCCCGGCAGGCCAACGTCAGCCTGTCGCTGGCCCGAGCGCAGGCGGTCAAGACCTACCTGGTTGCGAAAGGGCTGCCTGCGGACCGGATCGCGATTTCCGGCATGGGGCCCGATCAACCGGTCGCCAGCAATGCCACCGAGGCCGGCCGGGCCCGCAACCGCCGCATCGAATTCCGCGTCGGGTCCTGAGCCCCCGGGGCGAGGGCGGCGCAGTGGCGGCGCGGAGCCGGCACGTCAGTGGCTGCCGTGGTCCGCTGGGTCTGCCTGCAGGCCGAGCAGTTCTTCGAGGTGGCTCATCGCGCCCTGGTCTTTCACCACATGACGCAGCCATTCGTGCAGGGGCATTTCCGCCCATTTCACGGCCTTGTCAGCCAGGTAGGCCACGGGGCTTTGCGGCTCGGTTCGGCGGAAGAAAGTGGCGACTTCCCGCAGCTGCTGCAGTGCCTGTTCCCGGTTTGCGACCGGGCCCGGCATGGCCATCCGTGTACCGGCCGCTGACCCTTCCGCCCCTGCTGTGTCAGCGTCTGACTGGCCTGCCTGCTGGCCCGCGGCGGGCGCGGGGGCGTCGAGGGCGCCCACCTCCCGGGCCAGTCGCTCCAGGTCGTGCCGCGCATCCTGCAGGGCGTCCCGTGCACTGACAAAGCCGGGCCCGTCGGCACCCAGCTCGGCATCGATGACGGCCTGCAGCGACTGCAACGCTTCATGGCATTGCTGCAGGGCGCGCACCGCGTTGGCCAGCTGCTCGCGCGGCGTTTCGCGCAGCGCCCGCATGAAGCCTTCCACGGTCAGGGCCTCGGGCGACGGCATCCCGCCCGGATCGCTGCCCGCCGACTGACCCGACTGCTGACGGGCCACGGCGAGGTCGCGGAGGCTGTAGGCCGCGCCTTGACGACCGCGTGTGACCGGTCGGGTGTGCGCGAAGTGCTGTACCTTCTGCAGCAGCCAGCCCAGGTTGCCGATGCGCTCTTCCATGTCGCCGCCGTCGGGCTGGGGATGCAGCGCGGCCCAGTGGTCGCGGCAAAGGGCCGCGCACAGCGACAGGCCGTCGTGCAGGCCGGCGTAGCCGCGTTGCATGGTCTCGGCTTCGGTCAGCCACATGACGAGACGCAGGTCCTTGCTGCGCGCGGTGAGCAGCTGCTGGCACAGCCGGCTGACACCGGGCCAGTCGGCGACCTTCAGGGCGGTGACCCACTCCCCCTGGTTGAGGGTCGGGTCGTCTTCGCGCCGCATCTCGGCGATCTGGTCGAATTCCGGCGAGAACGACAGGTCCTCGCCACACGGCGATGGGCCCGCCAGCGGGGCCGTCAAAGCGTCAAAATCCATGGTGTCCCTGTTGAATGTGCACGGCGTATCCTCATGCCGTGTGGTGGCGGCCTCGCAGGGGGCCGCACCATTGCGCATCATCCCATGAAGGCCGGCGGCGGCGGTCACCCTGTCGAGGGAAACACCGGTACGCGCTGTCGTGAAAAGGTGATGAAATCAAATGAGATTGATTCGCAATTACCATCGGCATGCTACGATGGCGGCATGAATTCGACCGTTGTTCCTCAGTGGGGCCTGTTGCCCACGGCGCCCAGCGAATTGAGCGCCTTGCAGCGCCATGCGCTCACGGTCGGCGTGGTGCTGACCCATGGGGCCCTGGCGGCGGCCATCGTGATGTTCGCCCGCGAGACGCCCTCCCTGCCCGAACCGCAGCCCATCACCGTCGAGCTGGTTACCCGGGCGCCTGACACGGTGCTGACGCCGCCGGCACCGGCCAAGGCAGAAACCCCGCCGCCTCCCGTTCCGCAGCCGCCCAAGCCCGTGGTCCAGCCCAGTCGGCCGACGCCGACACCGCCGGTGCTCAGCAGCCGCCAGCAGGCAACGGCCAACGACATGGTGGCTCCGCCCGTCACCGAAGCGAAGCCGCAGCCTGTGGTGCCGGTCCCGGCCGCAGCCCCTGCTCCCGCGGCCGTGGCCGCTCCGCCGGCCCCGGCGGCCGAGCCGCCGCGTGCCCCGGCAGGTCCCAAGGTCCTGCCGTCCTCGGCCGTGCGCTACCTGGTGGAGCCGCCCTTGAGCTACCCGCGGGCCTCGCGGGAACTGGGCGAGCAGGGGGTGGTTCGCCTGAAGGTGCTGGTCGACGAGACCGGTCGCCCTCGCGACATCGAAATCGCCCGATCTTCGGGGTATCCGCGCTTGGACCAGGCCGCCGTGGCCGCCATGCGCTCGGCCCGTTTTCAGCCGCACCTGGAGGAGGGCGTTGCCCGGACCGTCTGGGTGCTGGCGCCTCTGACATTCAATCTGGAAGACTGACATGACCGATACCACCACCGCGGCCAACTCGGCTGCTTCCGCCGTGACCGCCACCACGGCGCCTGCCGCAGCGCCGGCTGAACTCGGCTTCAGCCACTTCATCGCCCAGACCGACGTCGTGGGCCAGGGCCTGTTCGTCATCCTGGTGCTGATGTCGCTGGCGTCGTGGGCGCTGATCATCACCAAGGGTGTGGGCCTCTATCTGCGGCAGAAGCGCAGCCAGGCTTTCCTGAACTTCTTCTGGAACGCGACCTCGCTGGAAGCCGTGCAGCACGAGATCAGCACCCACGGCGTGAGCGAGCCCTTCTCGCACCTGACCTCGCACGCCATGCATGCGCAGGCCCACCACGCGCGCTATGGCGCGGCGAAGCTGGAAGAAGCCGGCTCGGCCCAGGAGTTCCTGACCCGCACCATCAAGAAGGTGCTGGACGAGGAAACCATGCGCATGGAAAGCGGCCTGACGGTGCTCGCGACCATTGGCGCGACCGCCCCCTTCGTCGGCCTGTTCGGCACCGTCTGGGGCGTGTACCACGCGCTGCTCGCCATCGGCCAGACCGGTGCCGGCACGCTGGACAAGGTGGCAGGCCCGGTGGGCGAGGCCCTGATCATGACGGGCGTGGGCCTGGCCGTGGCGATCCCGGCCGTGATGGCCTACAACTGGCTGACCCGCAGCAACCGCGTGTGGGGCGCCCGTCTGGACGCCTTCGCTTTCGAGCTGTTCGCCTTCCTGTCGACCGGCCAGACGCTGAAGAACTCGACCGACGCCGAGCCGGGCCGTGCCCCTGCCGCCGTCGTGCCGATGAAGTCGCAAGCCTGAAGGGACTGAACCATGGCTTTCGCCAGTTTTGACGGCAAGAAGGGCGGTGCGCCGCTCGCCGAGATCAACATGGTGCCGCTGATCGATGTGATGCTGGTGCTGCTGGTCATCTTCATCGTCACGGCCCCCTTGCTGAGCCATTCGGTCAAGCTGGAGCTGCCCAAGGCCAGCGCCACCGTGATGTCGGCCAAGGCCGAGAAGATCGACCTGTCGATCGACGCCGACGGGGTGCGCTACTGGAACGGTGCAGCGATGAGCCGTGAGGAAGCGGCGGCCCGTTTCTCGGTCGAGGCCGAGAAGCAGCCGCAGCCTGAAGTGCACCTGCGGGCCGATCAGGCCGTGCCTTACCGTGCGGTGGCCGAAACGCTGGCCGATGCATCGCGCGCCGGCTTGAGCAAGATCGGCTTCGTGACGGATCCGGCACCGGGCGCGGCGCCGGTGCCCGCCACGCCCCCGGCGAAACGCTGAGGCCGAGGGGCGCCCGCAGGGCGACCGATCTGACCGAGAATGCGGGCTCATATGAGCCCGCTTCCTTTTTCTGCCCCGCCCTCGCCGCAGGCCCTGGCCGGACTGCGTGTCATCGAACTCGGTCAGTTGATCGCCGGGCCGTTTGCCGGCAAGACGCTGGCGGACTTCGGCGCCGAGGTGATCAAGATCGAGCCCCCGCCTGCCGAGGGCACCCCGGGTGGCGACCCGCTTCGCCAGTGGCGCATGCTGCACAACGGCACCAGCGTGTGGTGGCAGGTGCAGAGCCGCAACAAGCAGAGTGTGGTGCTGGACCTGCGCACGCCCGAGGGCCGCGACACGGTGGCGCGGCTGATCGACGAGGCCGACGTCGTCATCGAGAACTTCAAGCCCGGTACGATGGAGAAGTGGGGCCTGGGCTACGAGGCGCTGAGCGCGCGCAACCCGGGGCTGATCATGCTGCGCATCAGCGGCTACGGCCAGACCGGGCCCTACAAGGATCGCCCCGGCTTTGCCGTCGTGGGCGAGGCCATGGGCGGCATGCGTTACCTGAACGCCGAGCCGGGCCGTATCCCGGTGCGGGCCGGCGTCAGCCTGGGCGACACCCTGGCCGCGCTGCATGGCGTCATCGGCATCCTGCTGGCGCTGCAGGCCCGCCAGGCCAGCGTCACGCCCGCTGCGCCCAAGGGCCTTGGGCAGGTGATCGATGTCGCGCTGTACGAGGCGGTGTTCAACTGCATGGAAAGCCTGTTGCCCGAGTACAGCGCGTTCGGCGCCGTGCGGCAACCGGCTGGCTCGGCGCTGCCCGGGATCGCACCGAGCAACGCTTATCCGTGTGCCGATGGCATGGTGGTGATCGGTGGCAACGGCGACTCGATCTTCAAGCGGCTGATGATCGCCATCGGCCGAGACGACCTGGCCACCGACCCCGAGCTGGCGAGCAACCCGGGGCGCGTCAAGCGCGTGGCCGAGATCGACGCGGCCATCGGCGCGTGGACGACCAAGCGGGCCGTGTGCCAGGTGCTGGAGGTGCTGAACGCGGCCAGCGTGCCCGTAGGGCGCATCTATACCGCACAGGACATCGCCGAAGACCCGCACTACCGGGCGCGCGAGATGATCCTGCCGGTGGAGACGCACGATGGCCTGACGGTGGAGGTGCCCGGCATCGTGCCCAAGCTGTCGCGGACACCGGGTGCCATCCAGCGGCGGGGCCCGCTGCTGGGCGAGGACACGGAGGCGGTGCTGGCCCGGATCAGGAAGTGAGCCTGCCGGGCAACCGCTCTTTTTGATGTCCAATCGGCGCAGTACCGGGCTCGCGACGAGGTCCGGACCAAGGAGGTTTTCCCTGTGAGCGACCCGTCATCCCGCGGCAGCCAGTTCAGCTTGCTGAGCCAGCGTCGATTCGCCCCGTTCTTCTTCACCCAGTTCCTCGGCGCGGCCAACGACAACCTGTTCAAGTTCGCGTTCACCGTGCTGGTGACCTACCAGCTTCAGGTGAGCTGGCTGGACGCGAAGATGGCCGGCCTGGTGATCGGGGCGCTGTTCATCCTGCCTTTCGTGCTGTTCTCGGCAACGTCAGGGCAGTGGGCGGACAAGCACGACAAGGCGTGGATCATGCGGGTCGTCAAGCTCCTGGAGGTGGCGATCATGGGGCTGGCCGCCGTGGGCTTCTGGATGCAGTGGGTGCCGCTGCTGCTCGCCTGCATCTTTCTGATGGGGCTGCAGTCCACGCTGTTCGGTCCGGTGAAGTACGCCTACCTGCCACAGCACCTGCGCGAGCACGAACTCACCGGGGGCAACGGCCTGGTCGAGATGGGTACCTTCGTGGCCATCCTGCTGGGCAACGTCGCAGGGGGCCTGCTGATGGGCATGCCGGAGGTCGGCCGCCACGCGGTGGCCCTGGCCTGCCTGGCGGTGGCCGTGCTGGGCTGGCTCACGGCGCGAGCCATCCCGGCCTCGCCCTCGTCCGATCCGGATCTCCGCCTCAACTGGAACCCGGTGTCCGAGACCTGGCGCAACCTGCAGCTCGCGGCCCGCTACCCCAGCGTGTTCCGGTCGCTGCTGGGCATCTCGTGGATGTGGTTCTTCGGTGCCGTGTTCCTGGCCCAGTTCCCGTCGTTCGCACGCGATGTGCTGCACGGCGACGAGCAGGTGGCCTCGCTGCTGCTGGTGGTGTTTTCCGTGGGCATCGCCGTGGGCTCGCTGCTGTGCGAGCGGTTCTCGCACCGCCATGTCGAGATCGGTCTCGTGCCGATCGGGGCGCTGGGCATGACGGTGTTCGCGTTCGACCTGTATCTGGCCGCCCGAGGGCTGGCGCATCCCGCTGGCGGGCCGCTGTGGTCGGTGGCCGAGTTCGTGGCGCACCGCCCGCACTGGCGCGTCATGCTGGATCTGGCCCTGCTGGCCTTCAGCGCCGGGATCTACAGCGTGCCGATGTACGCGCTGATCCAGTTGCGTTCGCAGCCCAGCCACCGCGCCCGCATCATCGCGGCCAACAACATCCTGAACGCGCTGTTCATGGTGGTCAGCAGCCTGGCCGCCGGGGCCCTGCTGGCGGCCGGGTTCACCGTGCCCGAGGTCTTCGGGGCCACCGCTCTGCTCAACGTGGTAGTCGTGGGCTATGTGTTCTGGCTGATGCCCGAGTACATCGTGCGCCTGGTGATGCTGTTTGTGGCCCGCATCGTCTACCGACTGCGCGTGCGGGGCGACCACCACCTGCCGACCGATGGCGCCGCCATCCTCGTGTGCAACCACGTGAGCTTCGTCGATGCGGTCATCCTGGGGGTGCTGAGCCCGCGCCCCATGGTCTTCATCATGGACCATCGCATCTTCCGCACACCGGGCATCGGCTGGTTCTTCCGGCTGGTCAAGGCCATTCCCATCGCACCGCAGAAGGAAGACCCGGCGGCGTACGAAGCGGCGTTCGAGCGTGCCCGGGCCGTGTTGAACGAAGGGGAACTGCTGTGTCTGTTTCCCGAAGGGGCCATCACGCGGGACGGCAAGCTGCAGCCGTTCAAGGCGGGCATCATGAAGATCCTCGAGACCAACCCCGTGCCGGTGATCCCGGCGGCGCTGCACAACCTGTGGGGATCGAGCTTTTCCCGGATCGACGGGGTGGCGCTGGCGCGCCCCCTGCGTCGGGGGGTGTTCAACCCGGTGGGGCTGGTGGTCGGGGAACCGATTCCGGCGTCCCAGGTCACACCGGCGGTTCTGCAGCAGCGTGTGCAGGATCTGCTTGACGAGCCCACCCCTTGACCTCACAGAACCTCGCCACCCATGGGTAACCTGCTGACTTCGGCCGCCTGGCCCCGCATCGTACCGTTCGTGCTGTTCATGGCGCTGCTGGCGCTGCGCGGTGTCCTGCCTGCAGACGGCGCCTTCGACCCGCGATGGGTCTACCCGGTGTGCGTGGTGGTGGTCAGTGGCTGCCTGCTCTACTACTGGCGCCGTTACACCGAACTGCAGCGGCCCTACGGTGAAACCGTGCGCCTGGGCTGGCGGGCGGCGCTGGTGTCCATCGTGGTCGGGCTGGTGGTCTTCAAGCTGTGGGTGGTGCTGACCGAGCCGTGGATGATGCTGGGCGAGCCCGCCGCCACCTTCGTGCCGGTCGACGAGGAAGGCCGCCTGATGTGGGGCCTGATCGTGTTCCGCTGGATCGGCGCGGCCCTCATGGTGCCGGTGATGGAGGAGCTGTTCTGGCGTTCCTTCCTGATGCGCTGGGTGGACCGCCCCGACTTCGAGACCGTCGATCCGGCCCGGGTGTCGGTCAAGGCGATCGCGCTGTCGACGCTCGTGTTCATGCTGGCGCACACGCACTGGCTGGGCGCCATCCTGGCCGGTCTGGCCTACGCCTTGCTGTATCGTTACACGCGGTCGCTGTGGGCACCGATCCTCGCGCACGCCGTCACCAATGGCGTGCTCGGGGTCTGGGTGGTGCTCAACGGGAACTGGCAGTTCTGGTGAGTCCGGCATGGTGCCGGACATGTGCGTGAAGGTGATCGCTTGAGCGAGCAGATGACGCGGGCCTGGCATGGCCCCGTGAGGTGGGTAGGCTTTCTGGTGCGTGCCGGGGTGGCCCTGACCTGTGTGTTGGCCGTGGCAGCCGCCGTGTTGTTGCATGTGGGGCCGTCTTCGCACCCTTTGCTGATTCTGGCGCCGTATCTGCCATGGCCGTGGCTGCTGCTGCCCGCCGTGCTGTCGCTGTGGTGCACGATCTGGCTGAGGCCGGTGTGGCGATGGATGGCGGCGTTGTCCGTCGTGCTGGTTGCGGTCGTCGTGATGGACCTGGCGTGGGGCTCACCGGACGACGGAGAGCGCCCGCTGCGGGTCATGACCTACAACGCGAAGGTGTTGCTGGCGTCCCAGCGGCCGGGCGGCATGGAGGGGCTGGCCTCGGAGATCGCCTTCCACGATCCGGATGTGCTGGTGATGCAGGATGCCGGCGGGCTGCCGGCCATGGAGCGGTCCACGCCGGGTCTTCTGAACAGCCTGTTCGGAGACCGCCAGGTTTTTTTCCACGGACAGTACGTGGTCGCCAGTCGGTATCCCATGTCGGGTTGCCGCGCAGTGCGCCTGCCTTTCCCGGTGGAGTACCACGAGCGGCACGACTTCGTGCACTGTGAGGTGCAGGGGCCGAACGGGCCTTTCACGCTGGTGACCGTGCACTTCGTGACGCCGCGTCAGGGGCTGCTGGCGGTGCGCCATGGCGGGCTGGACGGGCTGGAGGCCTGGGAAGGCAATGTCATGGCCCGCATCGAGCAGGCACACGGTGTGGCCGAGCACCTCCGCGGGGTGGCCGGTCCGGTCATCGTGGCAGGTGATCTGAACGCGCCGGAGCGCAGCGAGGTGGTGCGCAGCCTTCTGGCCACGGGCCTGCGGGATGTCTGGTCGTCAGCCGGTCGCGGCTATGGTTACACCCATGGGCATTCGCTGCGCATCGGCCTGCACCAGTCCTTTCTGCGCATCGACCACATTCTGGTGAGCTCGGACATCGGCGTGCAGGCCACCGAGGTGGGCGGCGCACTGGCCTCGGAACACCGCCCGGTGATCGCCGACCTGTTGATGCAGCGGCGGCGCTGAGGTCGCGCCGCCGTCCCGCCTCAGGTGCCCCGCGCGCGGTCGGCCGCGAACTGCTGCTGGAAGGCAGCGAAGCGGCCTTCGTCCAGGGCCTGCCGCACTTCCTTCATCAGATTCAGGTAGTAGTGCAGGTTG
>JAJUHM010000093.1 GCA_029279925.1 Aquabacterium olei | reverse complement strand
GAAGTGCGTTACGAACGCGACCACACCCTGGGCCTGGAGAAGGCGCGCGAACTGGCCAAGGAATGGGCCAACGGCGCGGCCCGCCAGATGGGGCTGGAGTGCCAGCACACCGAAGGGGCCGAGCAGGATGTGCTGACTTTCGAGCGCATGGGCGTGACCGGCACCATGACCGTCACGGGCACCCGCTTCGAGCTGCTCGTGAAGCTCGGCCTGATGATGGCCGCCTTCAAGCCCATGATCGAGGCCGAGGTGGCGAAGAACCTCGGCCGCATCATCGACAAGGCATCCGGCACCCAGGCCTGACGCCTTTTCGTGCCGGGGCGCTCAGCCCTGGCGCGCCTTCAGCGAGGCGATCAGGTCGATGTACGCCTGCTGCGCCTCGGCCTGGCCCTTGCCCTTGAGGGCCGCCCAGGCGTCGTACTTGGCGCGGCCCACGAAATCCATCATGCCCGGGCGGTCGCCCTGCACATCGCCCACGCTGCCTTGCTTGAACAGCGAGTAGATCTGCAGCAGGGTGTTGTTGTCGGGCTTGCTGGTCAGCTGCTTGGATTCGACAACGGCCTGTTCGAAACGGGCTTGCAGGTCGGACATGAATGGCTCCTCAGGTCAGCGGTTGGGTTGAAACGGCGCGATGTTAAAGCCTGTGTACCGATCGGTACCATGTCCGGCCGGCTGTGCCGCGCCTCTCCCCCTCAAAGCAGTGGCTCGGCACGGGACATGGCCCAGCGCCTAGAATCGGCCCCCTCATGAGCGCCGTATCCTTTCAGCACATCAGCAAGTCCTTTGCGTCCGGCGGCCGCACCGTGCACGCCCTGAACGACGTCAGCTTCGACATCGAAGAAGGCGAGTTCTTCGGCCTGCTGGGCCCCAATGGCGCGGGCAAGACCACGCTGATCAGCATTCTTGCCGGTCTGGCGCGCGCCAGCCAGGGCACGGTCCGCGTGCAGGGCCATGACGTCGTGAGCGACTATGCCGCGGCGCGCCGCGCGCTGGGTGTCGTGCCCCAGGAACTGGTGTTCGACCCGTTCTTTTCGGTTCGCGAAACGCTGCGCATCCAGAGCGCCTACTTCGGCCTGAACCGCAACGACGACTGGATCGACGAGTTGCTGGCCCACCTGGGCCTGAGCGACAAGGCCGACGCCAACATGCGTCAGTTGTCCGGCGGCATGAAACGCCGGGTGCTCGTGGCCCAGGCGCTGGTCCACCGACCGCCTGTCATCGTGCTGGACGAACCCACCGCCGGCGTGGATGTGGAGTTGCGCCAGACGCTGTGGCAGTTCATCGCCCGGCTCAACAAGCAAGGACACGCGGTGCTGCTCACCACCCACTATCTGGAAGAGGCCGAGGCTCTGTGCCAGCGCATCGGCATGCTCAAGCAGGGGCAACTCGTGGCGCTGGACCGCACCTCGGCGCTGCTGGCCCGCACGGCGTCCACCATGTTGCGCTTCAAGACCGACGGCGTGTTGCCGCCTTCTCTGGCCGATCGGGCGCGAATCACGGGGCGCATCGTTCAGCTGCCCGCGCGGGATGCCGCCGAGGTCGAGCAGATCCTGGCGACCCTGCGTCAGGCCGGCTGCCTGGTAGAGGACCTGGAAATGGGGCGAGCCGACCTGGAAGACGTCTTTCTCGCCATCATGCAGGGGCGGGAGACCTAATCGGCCCAGGGGGTGTCCCCATGAGATGACTCGCTTCGTTTCTTGGAGCGCGCCCGCTGTTCGTCAAAGAGGTGATGCGGTTCTGGAAGGTCAGCTTCCAGACGGTGGGAGCACCGGTGCTCACTGCCGTGCTGTACCTCCTGATCTTCGGGCATGTGCTCGAGGACCACGTGCAGGTCTTCGATGGTGTCGGCTACACCCGCTTCCTGATCCCGGGGCTGGTGATGATGAGCCTGTTGCAGAACGCGTTCGCCAACACGTCCTCCTCGCTGATCCAGAGCAAAATCACCGGCAACCTGGTGTTCGTGCTGCTGACCCCGTTGTCCCACCGAGCCTGGTTTCTGGCCTACGTCGGCGCTTCATTGGTCCGCGGGCTGGCTGTCGGGGCGGGTGTCCTGCTGGCCACCGCGTGGTTCGCCCCGCCCGGCCTGGCCGAGCCGGGCTGGGCGCTGGTGTTCGCCGTCCTGGGGGGCACCCTGCTGGGAGCGCTGGGCCTGATCGCCGGCCTGTGGGCCGACAAGTTCGACCAGATGGCGGCCTTCCAGAACTTCATCATCGTGCCGATGACCTTTCTGTCCGGCGTCTTCTATTCGGTGCATTCGCTGCCGCCGTTCTGGTTGGGCCTCTCGCACCTGAACCCCTTCTTCTACCTGATCGACGGGTTCCGCCGCGGCTTCTTCGGGGCGAGTGACGTCAGCCCCTGGCTCAGCCTCGCCGTGGTGGCGACTGCCGCGCTGGGTGTTTCCCTCCTGGCGCTGCGCCTGCTCAAGACCGGCTACAAAATCCGCAACTGAGCCCTATTCTTTCCTTTTCTCCATCTGAAAGCGCTGCCTCCCATGGCCAACCCCACGCCCACTGAAGTCCGTGACTACATCGCGAATGGCCTGCCGTGTGACCACCTCGAGGTCGACGGCGATGGCCAGCATTTCTTCGCCACCATCGTCTCGGCCGAGTTCGACGGCAAGAACCGCGTCGCGCGTCACCAGCGTGTCTACCAGGCCCTGGGCGATAGAATGCGAGCCGAGATCCACGCGCTGTCGATGAAGACGCTGACGCCCGCCGAGTGGGCCGCCCAGTCCCGTTGACCCCTTCCGGGGACGCGGCCGGGCACAGGTTGCCTTCGACGCACGCGGTTCCCACACCGGCTTCGGCCCCTCATCGACACTTTTTTCGCAGGCGCGACCTCCGCATGGGCGGCGGGTTCGCGCCCTTTGTGCTTTCATGGACAAACTCCTGATCCGCGGCGGTCGCCGCCTGCAAGGCGACGTCATCATCTCCGGTGCCAAGAACGCGGCCCTGCCTGACCTGTGCGCCGTGCTGCTCAGTGCCGAGCCGGTGGCGCTGGCCAACGTGCCGCAGCTCCAGGACGTCAACACCACCCTGAAGCTGCTGGCCAACATGGGCGTGGTGGCCGAGCGCCAGGCCGATGACGCGGGCACCCTTGTGCTGGACGCCGGGCGGGTGAACAACCCCGAGGCGCCGTACGAGCTGGTCAAGACCATGCGTGCCTCCATCCTCGTGCTGGGCCCGCTGCTGGCCCGTTTCGGCCGCGCCCGCGTGTCGCTGCCGGGTGGCTGCGCCATCGGCTCGCGCCCGGTCGACCAGCACATCAAGGGCCTGCAGGCCATGGGTGCGCAGATCACGGTCGAGCACGGCTACATCGAGGCGCGCACGCCGGCCGGCGCGGACGGCGAGCCCGGCCGCCTCAAGGGCGCGCGCATCACCACCGACATGGTCACCGTCACGGGCACCGAGAACCTGATGATGGCCGCGACGCTGGCCGAGGGCGAAACCATCCTCGAGAACGCCGCGCTGGAACCCGAAATCGTCGACCTCGCCAACCTGCTGATCGCCATGGGCGCGAAGATCGAAGGGCAGGGCACGCACCGCATCCGCATCCAGGGTGTCGAGCGCCTGCACGGGCTGCCGCTGGCGCAGGCCCACCAGATCATCCCCGACCGCATTGAAACGGGCACCTTCCTGTGCGCCGTGGGCGCGGCCGGCGGCGACGTCACCCTGCGTCGCACCAACGGCGATCTGCTCGATACCGTGATCGACAAGCTGCGCGAAGCCGGCGTCACCATCGAGGTGGGGGCTGACTTCATCCGCGTGCAGGGCACCGGCCGCCCGAAGGCCGTGGGCTTCCGCACCAAGGAGCACCCAGGCTTCCCGACCGACATGCAGGCCCAGTTCATGGCGCTCAACTGCGTGGCCGAGGGCACGGCCGCCATCCACGAGACCATCTTCGAAAACCGCTTCATGCACGTCAACGAGCTGATCCGCCTGGGCGCGAAGATCGAGGTCGATGGGCACAGCGCGGTCGTCACCGGCGTGCCCAAGCTGTCCGGTGCCACCGTGATGGCCACCGACCTGCGCGCCTCGGCCAGCCTCGTGATCGCCGGCCTGGTGGCCGAAGGCGAGACGCTGGTCGACCGCATCTACCACCTCGACCGGGGCTATGACCGCATGGAAGCCAAGTTGCGCGCCATCGGTGCCGACATCACCCGTGTGAAATGACCCACCCCCTACGCACTTCGCGCGCCCCCTCGAGGGGGCGACACCAGCAGCCCGGCCAAGCCGGATCTGCGGTGTCCGCTTGATCGGGCCGATGCACCAGACCAGACCACTGCCATGATTACCCTCGCGTTGTCCAAGGGCCGCATCTTCGAAGAGACCCTGCCGCTGCTGGCCGCCGC
This sequence comes from Aquabacterium olei, assembly GCA_029279925.1. Lineage (GTDB taxonomy): Bacteria > Pseudomonadota > Gammaproteobacteria > Burkholderiales > Burkholderiaceae_C > Aquabacterium > Aquabacterium olei_A. The sequence goes on along the minus strand of JAJUHM010000093.1, from coordinate 6,272 downwards.
TGGCATCCAGGTGACCGAAGACCCGGAAAAGTCCCGCAAGCTCATCCTGCCCACCACCCGTGACGACGTGCGCGTGGTGCTGGTGCGGGCCACCGACGTGCCCACCTACGTGGCCCACGGCGGCGCCGACCTGGGCGTGGCCGGCAAGGACGTGCTGATCGAGCACGCCGCCGGCGAAGCCGACACCGGCCTGTACCAGCCGCTGGACCTGAACATCGCCAAGTGCCGCATGAGCGTGGCCGTGCGCGCAGACTTCGACTACGAAGCCGCCGTGCGCCAGGGCTCGCGCATCCGCGTCGCCACCAAGTACACGACCATCGCGCGCGAGCACTTTGCCAACAAGGGCGTGCACGTCGACCTCATCAAGCTGTACGGCTCGATGGAGCTGGCGCCGCTGACCGGCCTGGCCGATGCCATCGTCGACCTGGTCTCCACCGGCAGCACGCTCAAGGCCAACAAGCTGGTCGAGGTCGAGCAGATCATGAACATCAGCTCGCGGCTGGTGGTCAACCAGGCTTCGCTCAAGCTCAAGCGTGAGCCGCTGCGCGCCATGATCCAGGCCTTTGAATCCGCCATTCCGCGTTGATGCGGGCCGTGGGGCAGGGGTGTTCGGTTTCCGCTAAGGCGCTGATCGAGACAAGCCATCGCCAGCCCCGCCCCCAGCCGGTCGTTTTCTGAGATCCTCGAGACCATGACAGTCCAGATCCGCCACCTCGCCACCACCCAGTCCGACTTCGAGGCCACCTTCAAGCAGGTGCTGCACTGGTCGGCCGAGACCGACACGGCCATCGAAGACCGCGTGGCCGCCATCCTGGCCGATGTGCGCCTGCGCGGCGACGAAGCCGTGCTCGAGTACACCGCCCGGTTCGACGGCCTGAGCGTGCCCGGCATGGCCGCGCTCGAACTGGGCCAGTCCGAACTGAAAGCTGCCTTCGACAGCCTGCCCGCCGAACAGCGCACCGCGCTCGAATCGGCCGCGCAGCGCGTGCGCAGCTACCACGAGCGCCAGAAGCAGGCCTGCGGCCTGAGCTGGGCCTACCGCGACGAAGACGGCACGCTGCTGGGCCAGAAGGTCACGCCGCTGGACCGTGTCGGCATCTACGTGCCCGGCGGCAAGGCCGCCTACCCGTCGTCCGTGCTGATGAACGCGATCCCCGCCCACGTGGCCGGCGTCGAAGAGATCATCATGGTCGTGCCCACGCCGCGCGGCGAGAAGAACCCGCTGGTGCTGGCCGCCGCCTACGTGGCCGGTGTCAGCCGCGCCTTCACCATCGGGGGCGCCCAGGCCGTGGCCGCGCTGGCCTACGGCACGCGCACCGTGCCCAAGGTCGACAAGATCACCGGCCCGGGCAACGCCTACGTGGCCAGTGCCAAGCGCCGCGTGTTCGGTGAGGTCGGCATCGACATGATTGCCGGCCCCAGCGAGATCCTCGTGCTGGCCGACGGCACCACGCCGCCCGACTGGGTCGCCATGGACCTGTTCAGTCAGGCCGAGCACGACGAGCTGGCGCAGAGCATCCTGCTGTGCCCCGATGCGGCCTACATCACCCGGGTGCAGGAAGCCATCGACCGCCTGCTGCCCACCATGCCGCGGGCCGAGATCATCCGCGCCTCGCTGGAAGGGCGCGGCGCGCTGATCCACACCCGCAGCATGGAAGAGGCCTGCGCCATCAGCAACCGCATTGCGCCCGAGCACCTGGAAGTGAGCAGCAACGAGCCCAGCAAGTGGGAGCCGCTGCTCAAGCATGCCGGCGCCATCTTCCTGGGTGCCTACACCAGCGAATCGCTGGGCGACTACTGCGCCGGCCCCAACCACGTGCTGCCCACCTCGGGCACGGCCCGCTTCTCGTCGCCGCTGGGCGTCTACGACTTTCAGAAGCGCTCCAGCCTGATCGAGGTGAGCGAAGCCGGCGCCCAGACCCTGGGCAAGACGGCGGCGGTGCTGGCCTATGGCGAAGGCCTGCAGGCCCACGCCCGTGCCGCCGAACTGCGCCTGAAGGACGGCGGTCAGTGATGGCCCTCGCTTCGCAGACTCCGGTGCAGGCCGACGCCCTCCAGGCCGTCTTCCGCGATGACGTGCGTGCCATGCACGCCTACCACGTGCAGGATGCGGCCGGCTACATCAAGCTCGACGCGATGGAGAACCCGTTCGCCCTGCCGCCAGCGTTGCAGGACGAGCTGGGTCGTCGCCTGAGCCCGCTGGCCCTGAACCGCTACCCCGGCCCGCGCATCAACGACCTGCATGCCGCGCTGCGCGCCCACGCCGGCATCCCGGCCGACATGGGGCTGGTGCTGGGCAATGGCTCGGATGAACTGATCAGCCTGCTGTGCACCGCCTGTGCCCGCCCCGGCGCCACGGTGCTGGCACCCGTGCCCGGCTTCGTGATGTATGCCGTGTCGGCGCAGATCGCTGGCATGCAGTTCGTGGGCGTGCCGCTCACCGCCGAGTTCGAGCTCGATGCCGACGCCATGGTGGCGGCCATTGCACAGCACCGCCCGGCGCTGACCTTCATCGCCTACCCCAACAACCCCACGGCCAACCTGTGGGACGATGCTGCGATCGACCGCGTGGTACAGGCCGTGGCCGACAACGCCGCCGCCGGCCACCCGGGCCTGGTCATCCTCGACGAGGCCTACCAGCCCTTTGCCTGCCGAAGCTGGCTGCCCCGCGTCGCGGCGCACCCGCATGTGCTGCTGATGCGCACACTCAGCAAGTTCGGCCTGGCCGGCATCCGCCTGGGCTACATGACGGGCCGCGCCGACCTGATCGAGCAGGTCGACAAGGTGCGCCCGCCGTACAACATCAGCGTGCTCAACACCGAGGCCGCCTTGTTCGCGCTCGACCACGCCGACGAGTTCGCGCGCCAGGCCGAGGTCATCAAGGCCGAGCGCCAGCGCCTCATGGCCGCGCTGGCCGCGATGCCGACGGCCCGTGCCTTCCCCAGCGAAGCCAACATGATCCTTGTGCGCGTCCCTGACGCGGCCGCGGTCTTTCAGGCTCTGAAAGCGCGTGGGATCCTGATCAAAAATGTCGCAGGCCTGCATGGTTTGCTGGCAAACTGTGTCCGGTTGACCGTGGGCCTGCCCGCGGAAAACGACGCGCTCATCGCCGCGCTGCGCGAGGTGCTGAGCGAACCCCTGAACGCCCCTCAAGCATGAACGCTCCTGACCAGGTGCCTGCCTGCACCGACCGCGTGGCCGAAGTCACCCGGAACACCGCCGAAACCCAGATCACCGTGCGCGTCAACCTCGACGGCACGGGGGCGGCCAAGCTGCACACCGGCATCGGCTTCTTCGACCACATGCTCGACCAGATCGCCCGCCACGGGCTGATCGACCTCGACATCCATGCGGTGGGCGACCTCCACATCGACGGTCACCACACCGTCGAAGACGTCGGCATCACGCTGGGCCAGGCCTTTGCCAAGGCTGTGGGCGACAAGAAGGGCATCCGCCGCTACGGCCACGCCTACGTGCCACTCGACGAGGCCCTGTCCCGTGTGGTCATCGACTTCTCCGGCCGTCCGGGTCTGCACATGCACATCCCGTTCACCGCGGGCAGCATCGGCGGCTTCGACACCCAGCTCACGTTCGAGTTCTTCCAGGGCTTCGTGAACCACGCCGGCGTCACCCTGCACATCGACAACCTCAAGGGCACGAACGCGCACCACCAGTGCGAGACCGTGTTCAAGGCCTTTGCCCGGGCCCTGCGCGGCGCGCTCGAACGCGACCCCCGCATGGCCGGCATCATCCCGTCCACCAAAGGCTCGCTGTGAGCCTGTCTGCCCCGTTCGCCTTCTGACCCCATGAGCCAGACCCCGACCGTTGCCGTCATCGATTACGGCATGGGCAACCTCCGCTCCGTGTCCCAGGCCGTCGAGCACGCGGCCAAGGACCTGGACCTGAACGTCGTCGTCACCAACGACCCGGCTGTCGTGAAGGCGGCCCAGCGCGTGGTGCTGCCCGGGCAGGGGGCCATGCGCGACTGCATGCGCGAACTGCGCGAGGCCCACGGCGGCGACCTGTTCGGCGCCGTGCTGGATGCCGCGGCCACGAAGCCGCTGATGGGTGTGTGCGTCGGCATGCAGATGCTGCTCGACCACTCGGAAGAGCAGGACACGCCCGGCCTGGGGCTGATCCCCGGCAAGGTCGTCCGCTTCCGCCTGGACGGCATGACCCAGCCCGACGGCAGCCGCTACAAGGTGCCGCAGATGGGCTGGAACCGTGTCTACCAATCGCGCCATGCCGGCGTCTGGGGTGGCGAGCCCCATCCTGTCTGGGCCGGTGTGCCCGACGGCAGCTACTTCTATTTCGTCCACAGCTACCACGCGGTTGTCGACAATCCCCAACACAGCGCAGGCGAAACCGATTACGGTGTGCGCTTTACCTGCGCGGTGGCCCGGGATAACATTTTTGCCACGCAGTTCCACCCGGAAAAGAGCGCCGAGCACGGCCTGGCCCTGTACCGCAATTTCCTGCTCTGGAAGCCGTGACGTCGCTCCCTGCCGAGCGGCAGGGATCTTCGGCCACAATGTGCACCGTTTTCTTCCTCCCACTCTGGCGCGATTGCCATGCTGCTGATCCCTGCGATTGACCTGAAAGACGGTAAATGTGTTCGCCTCAAGCAAGGCGACATGAACGACTCCACCACCTTCGGGGAAGACCCGGCTGCCATGGCCCGTCGCTGGCTGGATGCCGGTGCGCGCCGTCTGCACCTGGTGGACCTGAACGGGGCGTTCGCCGGCAAGCCGGTCAACGAGGCCGCGATCAAGGCCATCATCAAGGAAGTCGGTGACGAGATCCCCGTCCAGCTGGGCGGCGGTATCCGTGACCTCGACACCATCGAGCGCTACCTCGACGACGGCCTGAGCTACGTCATCATCGGCACGGCTGCGGTCAAGAACCCCGGCTTCCTGAAAGATGCCTGCTCGGCGTTCGGCGGCCACATCATCGTGGGCCTGGACGCCAAGGACGGCAAGGTCGCGACCGACGGCTGGAGCAAGCTCTCCGGCCACGAGGTGGTGGACCTGGCCAAGAAGTTCGAGGACTACGGCGTCGAAGGCGTGATCTACACCGACATCGGCCGTGACGGCATGCTGTCGGGCATCAACATCGACGCCACCGTCAAGCTGGCCCAGGCGCTGTCGATCCCCGTGATCGCGTCGGGCGGTCTGTCCAACCTGGCCGACATCGAAGCCCTGTGCGCCGTCGAGGACGAAGGCGTGGAAGGCGTGATCTGTGGTCGCGCCATCTACAGCGGTGACCTCGATTTCGCAGCCGCTCAGAAGCGCGCCGACGAACTGAAATCATGATGCCCCCGAGCTCACTGTGTTCGCTGCCCCCCGAGGGGGCGCTGTTTGGCTTGGGGCGGCCCGTCGCCGAACGGGGCGTCTGATGCTGGCCAAACGGATCATTCCCTGCCTGGACGTCACCGGCGGGCGCGTCGTCAAGGGCGTCAACTTCGTCGAACTGCGTGACGCGGGCGATCCGGTCGAAATCGCGGCGCGCTACAACGAGCAGGGTGCCGACGAACTGACCTTCCTCGACATCACCGCCACCAGCGACGGTCGCGACCTGATCCTGCACATCATCGAGGCCGTGGCCTCACAGGTCTTCATTCCGCTCACCGTGGGTGGGGGCGTGCGCACGGTTGAAGACGTGCGCCGCCTGCTGAACGCCGGTGCGGACAAGGTCAGCTTCAACTCGGCGGCCATTGCCAACCCGCAGGTCATCCGCGACGCGTCCGACAAGTACGGCTCGCAGTGCATCGTGGTGGCCATCGCCGCCAAGAAGCGCCAGGGCGACGACCTGGCTGCGCGTGGCGAAGGCTGGGACGTCTACAGCCATGGCGGTCGCAAGAACGTCGGGCTCGACGCCGTGGCCTGGGCCAGGCAGATGGCGGAACATGGCGCCGGCGAGATCCTGCTGACCAGCATGGACCGCGACGGCACCAAATCCGGCTTCGACCTGGCTCTGACGCGCGCCGTGAGCGATGCGGTCGGCGTGCCGGTGATCGCCTCGGGGGGTGTCGGCAACCTCGACCACCTCGCCGACGGTGTGCAGCAGGGTGGTGCCGATGCGGTGCTGGCCGCCAGCATCTTCCACTACGGCGAGTACACCGTGGGTGAAGCCAAGGCCGTGATGGCCCGGCGCGGCATTCCCGTCCGTTTCTGAGCGCGCTCGGCCTCGTCCGAAGGGATGAAGCCCACCGGCCGCTGATGTGCGGTCCGTCACGCTGTCCGTTTATCTCGTGGTTTGCCTGATGGCGGGCG
>JAJUHM010000092.1 GCA_029279925.1 Aquabacterium olei | reverse complement strand
TGTTCGACAAGAAGATCTCGAACATCCGTGACCTTCTGCCCACGCTGGAGCAAGTCGCCAAGGCCGGCCGTCCGCTGCTGATCATCGCCGAAGAAGTCGACGGCGAAGCCCTGGCCACCCTGGTGGTCAACACCATCCGCGGCATCCTGAAGGTCGTGGCTGTGAAGGCCCCTGGCTTCGGCGACCGCCGCAAGGCCATGCTGGAAGACATCGCCATCCTGACCGGTGGCAAGGTCATCGCTGAAGAAGTCGGCCTGTCGCTCGAGAAGGTGACCCTGGCTGACCTGGGCCAGGCCAAGCGCGTGGAAGTGGGCCAGGAAAACACCACCATCATCGATGGCGCCGGTGCCGCTGCCGACATCGAAGCCCGCGTCAAGCAGATCCGCATCCAGATCGAAGAAGCCACCAGCGACTACGACCGCGAGAAGCTGCAAGAGCGCGTGGCCAAGCTGGCCGGCGGTGTCGCCGTCATCAAGGTCGGTGCTGCCACCGAAGTCGAGATGAAGGAAAAGAAGGCCCGCGTGGAAGACGCCCTGCACGCCACCCGCGCTGCCGTGGAAGAAGGCATCGTGGCCGGTGGTGGCGTGGCCCTGCTGCGCGCCAAGCAAGCCGCTGGTGAAATCAAGGGTGACAACGCCGACCAGGACGCTGGCATCAAGCTGGTGCTGAAGGCCATCGAAGCCCCGCTGCGCGAAATCGTGTCGAACGCCGGTGGCGAGCCCTCCGTGGTCGTCAACGCCGTGCTGAACGGTTCGGGCAACTACGGCTTCAACGCTGCCAACGACACCTACGGCGACATGATCGAAATGGGCATCCTGGATCCCACGAAGGTCACCCGCACCGCCCTGCAGAACGCTGCTTCGGTCGCTTCGCTGATGCTGACCACCGAGTGCATGGTCGCCGAAGCCCCGAAGGACGACGCTCCGGCTCCTGGCGGCATGCCCGGCGGCATGGGCGGCATGGGCATGGACATGTAATCCAGCCTGGCGCTTCACAGCCTCAATGGAAGGCCACCTCTTCGGAGGTGGCCTTTTTTGTTCTGGCCGGCGCTGTTCAACGGCCTGCGCGTTGCGTCCAGACGAAAAAAAGGGCCGCATGATGCGGCCCTCGCAGATGGCTGTGCACCCCTCTCGTGCACATCCCCCCAAGCCGGTTCTCAGACCGGTCCTGCTTTCACGGTCGAGCCCCTCAGCTCTTCCGTGAGGTCAGGTCAGCCCCTCAGCTGCCCTGACCCACAAGCCGGCCCCTCAGCCGGCTCGCACGGGTCGGCCCCTCAGCCGCCCCGAGCTTCCTTGACCAAGCGGTCGTGCCGCTCGGTGTCTTCGCGCACATGCTTGGCGACATACCAGGCGATGTAGCCCAGCATGATGAACATGAAAGCGATGACGGCCGCGCTCATCAGACCGTAGTCCGTCGTGAAGAAATCAATCCAGGCGTGCATCGCGATCTCCTTTCAGCAGTGCGTTGTCGTGTTCCTTGGGTGCTATCAGACCGCTGATCGGCCTCCCGCACCCTGATGTAGGTCAACTGCGGCACCGCGTCACGCCGATACCCCCATGGGGATTTGACGCGGCACAATCTCCCGCATGATCGAGTTGTTTCTCGCCCGTTTCTTGCATGCTGTCTCGGCCGGTGGCAGTCGGCGCCACGGGCGGCCCGCGGGTCGTCCGCGCACCAGTTCGCGGGCTGCACTGCTGCTCGGCCTGACGGGCCTGTTCGCTGGCATGGCGGCGAGGGCGCAGCCCTCGTCTGCGGCCGAGGTGCAGGCCGTGGCCCCCAGCCCGGCCGAGCGGGCGGCATCGGGGCGCCCGCGGACCGGTCTCGTTCTGTCTGGCGGCGGTGCCCGGGGCCTGGCCCACGTCGGTGTGCTGAAGGTGCTGGAGCGCGAGCGCATTCCGGTGGACGTGATCGCGGGGACCTCGATGGGCGCGATTGTGGGCGGGCTGTACGCCAGTGGCATGGACGCCCGCACCATCGAAGAGGAGGTGCGCAAGCTCGACTGGAACAACGTGTTCGCGTCCCGGGTGGACCGTCAGAACCTCAACCAGCGTCGCAAGGAGCAGGATTTCGAGGTCTCGCCCGTCGTGGAGGTGGGGATCGGTTGGGACGGGGTCAAGGCCCCGCTCGGGTCCGTGTCCAGTCGGGGGCTGGAGTCGCGCTTGCGGCGGCTGACGCTGGGTGCGCGCCAGATCGAGCACTTCGACCAGTTGCCGACACCCTTCCGGGCGGTGGCGACCGACATGGAAACCGGCCAGGCGATGATCCTCGACAGCGGCGACCTGGCCACGGCGCTGCGGTCCAGCATGTCGGTGCCGGGCATCTTTGCGCCGGTCGAGGTGCAAGGGCGCATCCTGGGCGATGGTGGGCTGGTGAACAACACGCCGGTGGACGTGGCCAGGGCCATGGGCGCGCAGCGGCTCATCGTGGTCAACATCGGCACGCCGCTGGCCGGGCGCGACACGCTGTCGTCGTTCACCGGCGTGACGGCGCAGATGATCAACATCCTGACCGAGCAGAACGTGCAGACCAGCCTGCGCTCGCTCGGTCCGCAGGACGTGCTGATCGCCCCCAAGCTCGATGGCCTCACCTCGGCCGACTTCGACCGTGCGCGCGAGTTCGTGCTGCTGGGCGAACTGCAGGCCGAGGCCCTGGTGCTGCGCATGCAGGATCTGAAAGTGAGCGAGTCCGAGTACGCAGCCTGGCTGGCGGCGCGCCAGCAGCGCACCATGCCGGCCGTGCCGCTGCACTTCGTGCGCTTCGAGGGGTCGGAGCGCACCAAACCGGCCAACCGCTCCGACATCCTGGCCACCCAGCCCGGTCAGCGCTTCGATGTGGCCAAGGCCGAGCGGGACACCACGGTGCTGGCGGCCACCGGCGACTACCTGCGGACCGACTACCGCCTGGTGCGCGATGAACTCGGGCGGGAGGGCCTGGTGTTCGAGCTGGAGGACAAGCCCTGGGGGCCGAACTACCTGCAGATGGGGGTGGACTTCGTGGCAGACAACCGGGGGCGCAGTGCCTTCAACCTGAAGCTGGTCCACAACCGGCACTGGCTGGACGAGCACGGTAGCGAATGGCGCAATGCCGTGCGCATCGGCTCGGCGCCGGGCCTCGCATCCGAGTGGTATCGGCCGATGGACTGGCGGCTGCCCGATGGCCTGAGCGGCTTCGTCGCCGTGCAGGGCAGCCACCAGCGCGAGCAGCTCAACTACTACGCCGATCCGGACAAGGACATCTCGGCGCAGGTTGACCGTGGCCGCACCGCGCTCAACCTGGACCTGGGTGCCAACTGGCGGGAGCTGGGCGAGATCCGGCTGGGCCTGGTCGACGAGGTGCGGCGTGACCGCATCACGCTCGCGGCCGACGGCATGCAGCTCCGGCAACTGCTGCCGGATGGCGTGGCGCGCTGGCGCGAGCGCGGGGTGCGGCTGCGCGCGGTGTTCGACCAGCTCGACCACGCCTTCTTCCCGACCCGAGGCTGGCGCATCGAGGCCACGGCCCAGTGGGCGCAGAGCATCCGCCGACACGACAGCCCGGCGGCCTCGGAAGGGTTCGTGCGACACTTGTACGCGCAGGGCCAATGGGTGCGCTCATGGGGGGATCACACCCTGAACCTGGGCGGCCGCGTGGGCTTGTCGGATGGCGCCATGCCACTGGCGCCGCGCTATGGCCTGGGCGGGTTCCAGCAGCTGTCGGGCTATGGCACCTACCAGGTCAGTGGCCAGCAGCTGGGCCTGGTGCGCGCCGTCTACCAGGTTCGCCTGGCAGGAACCGGTTTCACCCGCGGGCTGTTCCTGGGCACCAGCGTCGAGGCCGGCAACACCTGGTCCCGGCCCGAGCAGTTCTGGCAAGGCCGCAAGCGCATCGGCACCAGCCTGTACCTGGGCCGTGACACGGTGGTGGGGCCGGTCTACGCGGCGGTGCTGCACAGCCCCGCCGTGGGGCCCACGCTGATGGTGTTCGTGGGCCGGCCTTAGACGCGGCTCAGCGCGCTGCCCACGGTGGCGCGCAGGTGCTCCACCAGATGCGGGCCGATCTTGGGCAGCGCCATGATGTCCTGCACCGCGCCGGCGGCAATGGCCTCACGCGGCATGCCGAACACCACGCAGCTGGCTTCGTCCTGCGCCACGCAATAGGCGCCGGCATCGCGCATTTCGCGCATCGCCTTGGCGCCATCGGCCCCCATGCCGGTCAGCATCACGCCGATCGCGTTGGGGCCGGCCACGCGGGCGGCGGACTTGAACAGCACCTCGACGCTGGGCTTGTGGCGGTTCACCGGTTCGCCGTCCTGGACCCGCGCGATGTAGTTCGCCCCGGAGCGCTCGACGCTCAGGTGGAAGCCGCCGGGCGCGATGTAGGCGTGGCCGGGCAGCACCCGCTCACCGTCGGTGGCTTCCTTGACGCGGATGCGGCACAGGCCGTCCAGCCGCGCGGCGTAGCTGCGCGTGAAGCCGGGTGGCATGTGCTGCGTGATCATCACGGCCGGGAAGTCTGCGGGCAGCGAGGTCAGTACCTCCTTGGTCGCCTCGGTGCCGCCGGTGGAGGCCCCGATGAACAGGATCTTTTCGGTCGACAGGCGACCGAGCGGCGAGCCGCCCGTGGCCACCGACCGGACGGGCGCGGCGGGGCGGCCCTCCGTGCCGGCCGTTGCCGGGGCATGGGCCGGGTGGGCTTGGCCTGTGGTGCCGGCCACGGTCGTGGGCGGCAGGCGGTTGATGCGCGCCTTGGCCGCGATGCGGATCTTGTCGGTGATGTCATCGGCCAGTTGGCGCAGGCCATCGGCCACGCCGATCTTGGGCTTGGCCACGAAGTCGATGGCACCGAGTTCCAGGGCCTTGAGGGTGACTTCGGCGCCGCGCTCGGTCAGCGTGGACACCATCACCACCGGCATGGGCCGCAGGCGCATCAGCTTGGACAGGAAGTCGATGCCGTCCATGCGCGGCATCTCGACGTCCAGCGTGATCACGTCGGGGTTGAGGTTGCGGATCATCTCGCGCGCCACATAGGGGTCGCTGGCCGCGCCGATGCAGGTCATGTCCGGCTGACGGTTGATGATCTCGGTGAGCATGCTGCGCACCAGGGCGGAATCGTCCACCACCACCACGCGGGTCTTGGGCATGGGCTTGTCTCCGTGGTCTCAGAACAGGTCGATCGAACCGCCGGCGCTGGCCACCGGGGTGACCTTCTGCGCGGCAATGCGTTCCTGCTGGATGATGGCTTCGGGGTTGCTCGGGGCCAGGCGCTTGACCATGGCTTTGCCGCTGTGCGGCAGGAAGCAGACCTTGCGGGGGTAGATGTCGAGCACGTCCTTGGACACGACGGGGATGCGCTCGGTCTTGAGGTAGTCCATCACGAAGGTGGTGTTGCGCTCGCCGACGTTGATGGTGTTCATGCCGGTGATGACGGCGCCACCGCCGAAGACCTTGGCCTCCATCGTCATCCGCGAGGCGCCCATCTTCATCATCTCGTTGATCAGCAGTTCCATCGCGAACGAGCCGTAGCGGCCCGAGTCGCTCGCGCCGCCGCCGTTGTCGGGCAGCATGAAGTGGTTCATGCCACCGACCTTGGCCTGCCGGTCCCACAGGCACACGGCGATGCACGAGCCCAGCGTCGTCATGATGAGCAGGTCTTCGTCGTACACGAAGTACTCGCCGGGCAGGATCTTGACCGCTTCGGCCTTGAAGTGGGCGTCGTAGAAGAAGAACGAAGCCTCACCCGGCTTCGGGATGCGGGCCTTCAGGCGTGCCAGCCGGTCATTGCGCGCGCCGATGGCGCCTTGCAGGGGGGGCTTGCTGCCCAGAGCGACCGGCGGTGGCATGCCAGGGCGTGAGCCCATCGGTGGGGTGCTGATCATGGGGTGTCCTTGTCTCCGGCCTGGTCTCAGACCCTGTCATAGACCGTCTTGCCACGCAAGTGGAAGAGGTCGCGGGATTCCGTGAAGTTTTCCGAATGGCCGACGAAAAGCAGGCCTTTCGGTTTCATGACGCCGTGGATGCGCTCCAGCACCTTGCGCTGCGTCGGGGCGTCGAAATAGATCATGACGTTGCGGCAGAAGACGACGTCGAAGGCCTCGCCCAGCTGCCACGAGGTCTGCATCAGGTTGAAGGGCTTGAACTCGATCATCCGGGCCAGCTCGGGCTTGACGCGGATGTGGCCTTCGTTGGCGCCCTTGCCACGCAGGAAGAAGCTGCGGAGCCGCTGAGGACTCAGGCCGCGCGAATCGGCCGAGTACACGGCACGCGAAGCGGCCGTCAGCACGTTGGTGTCGATGTCGCTGGCGAGGATCTTGACCGGGGCATGCAGCCCCAGGCTCTCGGCCACGGTCATGGCCAGGGAATAGGGCTCCTCACCTGTGGAGGCCGCGCAGCACCAGATCCGCGTCTGGACCGATCCGCGTGCCTTGAGCCATTCCGCCAGGGCGTGGAAGTGGTGTTCCTCGCGAAAAAAGCTCGTGAGGTTGGTCGTCAGGCAGTTGACGAACTCCTGCCACTCCGGGCCGGTGTGGCTCTCCAGCCACCGCAGGTAGCCTTCAAAGGACTGGTGTCCCGTCTCGCGCAGCCGGCGTGAGAGCCGGCTGTAGACCATGGCCTGCTTGCCCTCGTGCAGGCTGATGCCGGCCCGCTCGTGGATGAGGGCCCGCACCCGGGCGAAGTCTCGCGGGTGAAACTCGAACTCTCGCTCGTTGGCGAGCGCGGGAGACACGTCGGTGGCGAACGATGGCATGGCAGCTGGGTGAAGGGGACGGCAAATGACCGCATGGGTTTATCGGCGCAAGTGGCCATTTCCTTGAGCTTGCCTTGGTCTGCCATATTGCGAAACGCGCAAACTCTCCCGTGAAGCGGGCCTTATTCGGGGCATTGCGCATGACGCAACTGCTAGACTGGTACCCGCCTTTATCTGCCTTTTGTGGGGTTTGCCATCGCCTCCCTTGAACCTGAATCCTCGGTCGCCACGCCGGAGCCCGATGACGTGGGTGACCTCCGCCTGGAGATGGCGCTCAGCTTGCTGAGCCAGGCTGGTTGGGTGCCCCCGTCCGGGATGTCACCTGGCTCGCGTCTCTGGTTGCAATCCGTGATCGACGGCCTGTGCGACCTGTCCAGCCGTGATGCGCTCACGGGTCTGGCCAACCGCCGGCAGTTCGAAGCGGCCATCGCGCGAGAAGTCGACCGTGTCGCCCGCATCGGGGAGCCGGCCCTGCTGCTCATTGCCGACATCGACCACTTCAAGAACGTCAATGACCGCTTCGGTCATGCGGCCGGCGACATGGTGATCCAGTCCGTGGCCGCCTGCCTGCAGGACTGCGTGCGGCCCATGGACCTCGTGGCCCGGCTGGGTGGCGAAGAGTTCGCCATCATCCTGCCGAATTGCCCGCCGGCTTTCGGGCAGACCGTGGCCGAGCGCATCCGCAACCGGGTGCGGGCCTGCCCGGTGGCGATCATCGGCGGCCAGCAACTGTCCGTCACCGTCAGCATCGGCGGGGCGTTCGCGCCACAGTGGGTCCGTTCGTCGGCCATGCTGTGGTCTGAACGCGCCGACCAGCAGCTCTACCGCGCCAAGACCGAAGGCCGCAACCGGACCTGCCTCGACATGCCGCCCCTGACCGTGGTGAGCGCCGAGGAAAAAGGCCTGTTGTTCGGCAGCCTTGCGCAATCTGACCCATTTTCGGCCTCAGGTACCACCTCGGACCTGCCGAAAACCACCGAATGATGGTGTCCATGTCCGCCTCTGCCCCCAAGTCTCCCTCCTCACCGGCCCGAATCGCCCGCACGCTGGCCGTCACCAGCGGCAAGGGTGGGGTCGGCAAGACCTTTGTCAGTGCCAACCTGGCCGCCGCGCTGAGCCGGCAGGGCCTGAAGGTGCTGGTGCTCGACGCCGACCTCGGACTGGCCAACCTCGATGTGGTCTTGAACCTGTACCCGAAGATCACGCTGCACGACGTCTTCACCGGCAAGGCCCAGCTCGACGAGGCGATCCTGCCTGCGCCCGGGGGGTTCTCGGTGCTGCTGGCCGGCTCCGGTCTGGTCGAGTATTCGCGCCTGACGCCGGACATCCGCGACCAGCTGCACAGCATCTTCGAAGCGGTCAAGCCCCGCTACGACGTCATCCTGATCGACACCGGTGCCGGCATCTCCGATGTGGTCCTCTATGCGGTTTCGATGGCGCAGGAAGTGGTCGTCGTGGCCACCCCCGAGCCCACCTCCCTGACGGACGCGTACGCCACCATCAAGGTGCTGTCCGCTCAGCAGGGCCGCGAGACGCTCAATCTGGTGGTCAACCAGGTGGCCCGTGCCGGCGATGGCCGCGCGATCTGCGCGCAGCTGCAGCAGGTCGTGGACCGCTTCGTGCAGGGTCCGAACGGGGCCGCACCGCGCCTGCAACTGATGGGCGACATCCCGCTGGATTCGGCCGTGCGTGAGGCCGTGCGCAAGCGCTCCTTGCTGCTCGAGCTGCATCCTGGCAGCGCGGCGGCACAAGGGGTGCTGCAGGTGGCTGCCAGAATGGTCGGACGTTGACCCTGCCCGGCAGGCGCTGCGCTACAGTGCAGGCATGTCTGAAAGCGATGCCGATACCGATGACCTGAGCCAGCCCACGGCCTATGAGCTGCTGGGCGGTGACGCACGGGTGCGTGAACTGGTCGACCGTTTCTACGACCTGATGGACCTCGAGCCCGCCTACCGCGAACTGCGCGCGGTCCATGGCACCACGCTCGAGGAAGCGCGTGACAAGCTCTACTGGTTTCTCAGCGGCTGGCTGGGCGGGCCCAACCACTACATCGAGCGTTTCGGCCACCCCCGCCTGAGGGCGCGGCACATGCCGTTTCCCATCGGCATCCGCGAGCGCGACCAGTGGCTGGCCTGCATGGACCAGGCGATGGCCGAAGCCGGCGTGAGCCCGGATCTGGTGCCGCGCCTGCAGAAAGCGTTTTTCCAGACGGCCGACTGGATGCGCAACCAGGGCGTCTGAGCCCGGTAGACTGGCGTCGCCGGCTTCAGTGATCAGGTGCTCGACTGCAGCAGCACCACCACGGCACCATGCCCGCCTTCGTCGGCACGGGCCTGCACGAAGGCCAGTACGCGGTCGCTCTGTACCAGCCAGCGACGGACCTTGTCCTTGAGCACCGGTTGCCGCCCGGGTGAGCCCAGGCCCTTGCCATGCACGACGCGGACGCAGCGCGATCCCTTGGCCTGGGCCTCGCGCAGAAAGCCGGCCAGCCGTTCCCGCGCTTCGTCGGTGCGCAGGCCGTGCAGATCGAGTTCGCCCTGCAGCGCCCACACGCCGCGACGCAGCTTGCGCACGACGTCGATGCCGATCTCGGGCCGCCGCCAGGACAGCGATTCGTCGGTCTCCAGCAGGCTTTCGACGTCGAACTCGTCCGACAGCGACTCCTTGAGCACCGCCTGTTCGTCCATCTGCTTGCGCGCCGGCACGGGTTGGGGCCGCGGCCCTTTGGCCTGGATGCGACCGGTCTCGGGCAGGCGGTTCACCTGGCCCACCGAGCGTTTGAACAACTCGGCCTCGGCCTCATGCCGGCGCTGCTCGGCGTCCCGTTGTGCACGCTCCGCCCGCTCGCGCTCGAGGCGGGCAGCCGTTTCCTTCGCAGCCTGCTTCAGCGCCTTCTTGAGGTCGGCGAAGTCGCGCAGCGCGGTGGACGAGGGGGCAGAGGAGGGGGGCTTGGTCCCGTTTTTCACGGGGGTAAGCCTAACTCAAGATGCGCGTGGATCCCCGCAGCCTGGCATCGGGGATCGCCCGATGCCAGGCCGGGCGCGGCCTTGTCTCAGATCAGCCCCCGTTCGGCAAACGACAGTGCCCCGCCGCGGCCGACGACGACGTGGTCCAGCACCTTCACGTCGATGAGGTTGAGGCTGCTCTTGAGCGTCTGCGTCAGCAGCTCGTCGGCGCGCGAGGGCTCGAGCACGCCCGAAGGGTGGTTGTGCGCGAGGATCACGCTGCCGGCGTTGAGCTCCAGCGTGCGCTTGACCACCTCGCGGGGGTAGACCGAGGTCTGTGTCAGCGAGCCCCGGAAGAGTTCCTCGCAGGCCAGAAGCCGGTGTTGCGCGTCTAGAAAGACCACCGCAAACACCTCGTGCGGCAAGGCGCCGAGCCGCATCTGAAGATAGTCCTTCACCGCCTGGGGCGAGCTGAACACCGGCTGCGCCTCAAGCGTGCTGCGCAGGCCGCGTCGCGCCATCTCCATCACCGCCAGCAGTTCGGCGCGCTTGGCCGGGCCCAGGCCCTTCAACCCTTTGAGCTGGGTCGCGTCCGCGTTGAGCAGGCCGCCAAAGCCGCCCAGCTCGGCCAGCACCTTCTCGGCCATCTGCAGCACGCCCAGCCCTTTCATGCCGGTGCGCAGCAGCAAGGCCAACAGCTCCGCATCGGCCAGGGCGGAGGGGCCCAGTGCCTGCAGCTTCTCCCGGGGCCGCATGGCGGCCGGCAGGTCTTTCATCGTGTCGTCCCTGTCGTGTCGTGGTGGCCGTCACGCGGGCCCTGGGTCATCCCGGCGGCCCCTCGCCGGCGGCTGACATTCTGGTGTCGCAGCGTGGCGATTGCCCATCCTCCCGATTGGTGGAGTGGGCGCACCTAAAATCATGGTTTTGCCGCTCTACCGGAAACGCCCGTCACCCG
>JAJUHM010000091.1 GCA_029279925.1 Aquabacterium olei | reverse complement strand
GTGGGTCTTGGGGGGTGGGTGCGGGCGGCACCGCCGTGATGCGCGGCTGACGGCGCGGCAGCCAGGCCAGCCAGCGCGGGAAGTGGCGCAACAGGTGGAACACCAGCACGCTGCTGCCCAGCCGCCACACCCGGCTGCTGCCTTCCGCATCGGCATCGATCTGCTGGCAGTGGTTGCGCATCAGGTGCTCGAGGCGATGCCGCAGGTGCTGGTTGAAGGCGCGGCTCCAGATCACCACATTGGCCTCCAGATTCAGCGACAGGCTCCACGGATCGAGGTTGCTTGACCCCACGGTGGCCCAGTCGTCGTCGGCCAGCGCCACCTTGCCGTGCAGCGGGCGCTCGCAGTACTCGTGGATCTCGATGCCCGCCCCGAGCAGATAACGGTACAGCGAGCGGGCCGCGAGCCCCGCGATCGGCATGTCGGGCTCGCCCTGCAGGATCAGCCGCACGCGCACGCCACGGCGGGCGGCATTGCGCAGGTCGCGCAGCAGCCGGTAGCCGGGAAAGAAGTACGCGTGGGCGAGGATGAGCTCGCGTTGCGCCATGCGGATGGCCAGCCGATAGTGGCGTTCGATGTCGGTCGGGTGAGCCTCGTTGTCGCGCGTGATGAAGGCGCCCCACGCTTCCGTGGTCGTGTCCGGGCGAGCCTGGGCCAGCGCGATCCGCGATCGGTTCCACCACCACCTGCGGCGACCCCGGTCCTGCGTGTTGGACAGCGCAAAGTGGTGGATCTCGGCCACCAGCGGGCCTTCCACCAGCACGGCATAGTCCTGCTTGGCTTGCGGTCCGAAGTCCCCCAGGTGGTCGGCCGAGAAGTTGATGCCGCCCACGAAGGCGCGGGCGCCGTCCACCACCACCAGCTTGCGGTGCAAACGCCGGAAGGCGTGCAGGCGCATGCCCAGCAACCGGGGGCGCTTGTCGAAGAACTGCACGCGCACGCCTGCGGCAGTCAGCGGTCCCAGATAGTCCTCCCCCAGGTCGCACGAGCCGAAGCCATCGACCGTGAGCACCACACGCACGCCGCGTCGCGCTGCATCCAGCAGCACGGCATGCAGCGCCCAGCCGACCTTGTCTTCGAACAGGATGAAAGTCTCGATCAGGACCTCGGTCTGCGCCTGCGCGATTGCCTCGAACACGCGCGGGTAGAACGCCTCGCCGTTCTCAAGGAGTTCGATGTGGCCGATGGGGCTCCAGTTCGCTTTCACAGCTGCACCTCCGCGCACAGCGGCGCATGGTCCGACAGGTGGCTCCAGGGCTGGGTGGACAGCACGCGGGGGTGGTGCACCTGCACGTTGCGCGCATAGATGCGGTCCAGCCGCAGCAGCGGCCAGCGGGCGGGGAAGGTGCGGGGCGGTGCGCGGCCGGTGTCGGCAAACGGGTCCCGCAGGCCGGCGCACTGCTTGAGACGGTGGTGGGCTTTGAGGCGCCAGTCGTTGAAATCGCCGGCGATGAGCAAAGGCGCCTCGCTCGGCACGTCGCGGTCGATCAACGCGCACAACAGGGCCAACTGCGCCGTGCGCTCGGCCTCGCGCAGGCCCAGGTGCACGCACACGGCGTGGACCTCGGTGGCGCAGCCCGGCACATCGAGCACGCAGTGCAGCAGCCCGCGGCGCTCCTCGCCCCGAAAGCCGTGGCCCGAGACGTCGTGGTTGGCCCAACGGCGGATGGGAAACTTGGACAGCAGCGCGTTGCCGTGGTCGCCTTCGGGGTAGACCGCGTTGCGGCCGTAGGCGAAGTCGGTCCAGATCTGATCGGCCAGGAACTCGTACTGCGGCATGGCCGGCCACAGGCTGTGGCGGTTGGCGTGGCCAGCGTGCGTACCATGCACCTCCTGTAGAAAGACCAGGTCGGCGTGCACGCTGCGCACCGCTTCCCGCAACTCGGGCAGGATGAAGCGGCGGTTGAAGGGCGTGAACCCCTTGTGGGTGTTCACCGTCAGCACCGTGAACGACAGCGGGGCAGAGGCGGGCATCTCGGCGGGGCCCGAAATCAGGCCGTGTGGGAGGACACCCAAGCTGGCAAACGGTGTGCCCGAGATGCCGTGGCCGGATCAGAACACCTGCTTGATGTGCACGGACCAGGCTTCGCGGGCCCGCGTGCTGCCGCTGTCTTGCCAAAGCCGTGACCACTCGGCCACCAGCGTCCAGTGGGCACTCAGTGGCACGGACTGCGTCCAGCGGGCCTCCCACGCTTGTCGACCGCTGCCCGCGGCATTGACCAGTGCCGTCAGGGTGGCGATCGACTTCATGCCGCCGACCTCGCGCACCAGCATCCCCGCCTGCGGCGCACCAAACACATAGATCCCTCTGCGCCAGCCGAGGCCCCCGCCGGCCAGCGCAAACAGGTCGACGTCGCGCTGAACGCGCCAGGTGGCGCCCAGCGCGCCGTCCACCAGCATGGCGTGCCGTGCGCGCAGGTCGCGGTCGGGCTGCTGATCGACGCCGATGCGCATCCGCCCGGACACGCCGCCCGTGAACACGTCGCGCGGCAGCAGCGAGGCCACCGAGTACAGCGTCGCGCGCTCCAGGCGCACGGCGTCGCCACGGGGAGATGCGAGCACGCTGAGGTCCATCAGCTGCAGGCTGTTCTCGCTGAAGTAGCCGCGGTTGTCGTCCTCCAGGCCGTGCGACACGGGCAGCACGCGCCACTGCGTCCAGTGGCGGTTCTCGCGCCAGAGCCAGCCGGCCGACCACTGGCTGTCCGGCGGCGATTGAGCGGGGTCCCGATGGGGGGCGCTGTGGGCCTGCCACCCCTTGAAGCCTTGTGAGTCCAGCGTGGCGAGCTGCGCTGCATAGGCAGCCCCGTGCTCGGCACGCCGCTGTCCCTGGTCCACGAGGTATCGGTTGTAGGCCCCCGCCAATTCGCGTTGAAGAAACGCCCGCTCAGGCCGGGCGGACACCGTCTCGGGCGTCGGCAGGTGGTCTGCCAGCACCATCTTGCGTACGTCCCCCGTCTCATGGGCGGGCAGGCCATCGGTCAGCAGGCGCAGCGCCCATCGGCTGGCCGTCAGCGTGGTCGGCGTGTCGAGCAGACCTGCTGCATCCGCCGAACGCAGTACGTCCTTCGGTGTGGTCCACGCCTGGCGGTGGGCCGACAGCGCGGGCTGCACCGCCGCCAGCATCTGCCAGACCAGGGTGGCGCAGTTGTGGCTCTGAAACAGGTAGCGGAAGCAGGTCTGTTTGAGCTCGATCGCGTGGGCCTGGAACAGTGTTCGCTGCGAGGCATCCAGCTTCAGCGGGTAGATCCACAGGTTGCGCTGCTCCTCGCCGACATAGAGCGCCACCTCGCGTTCGAAGGGGGAGAGCGAGAAGTACCCTGCCATGCCGCCCACCAGTCCGTCGTACACGAGCTTCGGGATGTTGAAGCTGACCGGGTCGGTGTAGAACGACAGGGCGTGGGCCACGTTCTGTCCATCGGCCCGTTGCCCTTCGAGGCGCAGAAAAAGGTGTCCCAGCATGCTGGCGGGCTGGCTGAGGTGTTCCGAGGCGAACACCAACGACACCGTCTCGGCCGGTGCCCGCGTGCGGAAATCGACCCAGTCCGGGCAGTGGTCGAGGTCGGCATCCGGCAAGCCCAGGCGGGCTTGCAGCCAGAGCAAGCGAGCCGGGAAGCGGCAGCGCGCAGCGGTCGCCTCTTTGTGACCGTACAGGGCGTCGATGGTGGCGTGCAGTTCGGCGCCGAGGCTGAAGCGAGGCTGGCTCAGCAGAAAGCCCGGATCGGGGATGGCAGGCCGGGTGCCGTCCACATGCAGCAGTGCGGCCCATTGCGGATCCTGTTCCAGCCGGGCCTCGGCAGCGGCGGCATGCACCTGTGCCACGAGCGGTGCTCCCGTGCTGGCCCCTGCCGCCGATGCCACGGTGGCCAGCAGCAGGCTTGGCAGGATCTGCCGCACACGCATGAAAAAAGCGGCCCGAAAGCCGCTTGTGTGACGTGCCAGAGGCATCAGGGCTGCGATGCGGCGGCCGCCGGTGCCGCGGGTGCCGCGGGCGGCGTCTGCGTGGTGACGCAGGGGATGATGATGTTGTCGGAGTACTTCCACATGCGCTCGGTGGCGAAGTCGGTCGACGAGCCGATCAGGCCACCGGTGATGATGTTGCCGAAGAACTTGAAATCGACAGAGCTGTCCGCCACGGTCTGCGCGGCACAGCCGGGCGATGTCACGGAGATCAGCTTCGAGGCCTTCTGGCGCTGCACCTGCACTTGGCTGGGCGTCTGGAACGGCTTGCCGTCGACCGTGCCCTGCACCGGCTGGCCGTTGGAGGCCACGATGGTCACGGTTTGGGTCGCGTCGTTGAAGATCGAGGCGCAGCCGGAGGCCAGCACCGAAGCGGTCACCGCAGCGACCAGAGCAAGCTTGTTCATGTGAAAGTGTCTCCCAGGGAATTTGCAACAGCGTGTCGATGATAGACACGCTTCTTTACATTTCGCCGCCGCGGCCGAGGCGTGTGCGGGCCCGCAGGTCGAGCCGACGTCAGTCGTTGCGGCGGCGCCACTTTCTGCCGGCTCACCAGTGCCGCTGCAGACCCACCGTCAGCGTCCGCGTGCCATTGGGCGTTTCCTCCCGCCAGGCATGGCTGGCCTGCACGGTCAGCGCCCACTGTCGGTCCGGATGCCACCGCGCCTGCACACTGGCGCCGTGCTCACCCGGCTGGCCAGCGAGGTAGACGCGACGATAGGCCTCTGCCTGCATACGCACCTGCGGCCCCACCTGGGCCAGCAGGCCCGCAGCGATGCCGGTGCCGGCCGCCCAGGGCTTGCGTGCCAGGCTGCGATCCCAGCTCAAGTGGTTGTCGACGAACACGTAGGCCATGGCCTGACCGGGCTCGCCCAGATCCCAGGCCGCGCCGGGCCCGCCCTGCACCTGTCCGCCCACCGGGCGACGGCCGTCTGCATCGGCGAATCGGCTGCGTTGGATGTGCATGCCCACGCGCCACGAATGCGCCTTCAGCAGCGGCTCGCGGGCGCTCAGCGACGTGATTTCGACCGGGGTGAGGCGTTCGAAACGCAGCGGGCCGCTGCCCTCCCGGCTGAGTTCCAGCTGGAAGAACTGGATGGCCGAGCCGCTCTGGTAGCCGGCCTCCGGGTCCAGCAGGTCGTGATAGGCCGGTCGCACGGCAAAGCTCAGCCAGCCGCGGCCGTTGCGGTGGCCGGTCATGAAGTCCACGCGGGCCGTGGCATGGCCCGAGGTGGGCTCGTCGGCCGGGCGGGGCACGTTGACCGGGCCGCCGGCGGGAAGTTGGGCACGTTGCATCAACAGGCTCATGCGCTGAGCCTGCACCACCTCATCCGGACGAGGGTGGCGTGTGGCTTCGTACGCCACCAGCCGCTCGGCGGTCTCGAGCACCAGCGCCTGCTGAGACTGCGGCAGGTTTGTCTCGCGCACCGCGGAGGCAGGCATCTCGCCATCGGCCAGCTGGCGTGCCATCTGGGCCGCCTGCGGTCCGAGCAGGCGGGCGCGGTGCCGCAGCTCGGTGCTGTTGGCCGGGCGGTAGCGCACGGCGCGCAGCCAGCCCGGGGTCTCGGCCACCGCCCGCACGGTGTCGACCGGAATGGCCCACCACGTGAAGCGCTCGGTCAGGCGGGCATCGGGCCGGGCGGCCTCGAGCAGGGCCAGCAGGTGGTAGGAGCAGTTTTCGTCGAAGAAGAAGTAATCGAAGCGGGTGGGGCCCAGCTCCCAGGTGTGGTCCAGCAGGCGGTCTATCTCTTCGCGAGACAGCGCCAGCTCGTACTCCCAGATGTCGCGGTTCTCGAGGTCGTTGTACTCGCGCAGCCGCAGGTAGTAGGGCGCGTTGGTGAACTGGCCGGCATACAGCCCGGTCAGACCCTTGAGCGCGTACGCCAGTCCGTCGCTTTCATCGGCATTGGCCGCGTAGTTGATGGCGTACGAAAGCATGGGCGCGCCCGGGCGCTCGCCTGTGTCCGGGTCCAGCCGCAGGAAGGTGTGGCCGTACATCGAGGCCGGGCTGTTCAGGTAGGCAGACGGAAAGATCAGACTCACCTTGTCGGCCTGCAGCCCGGCGCGCCAGGTGTCGTGGCGTTCGCACACGGGGCGGGGCAGCAGGGCCTCATCGAACGACAGCCGCTGTGCCAGCCAGCGATAGCGGGCGATGAAGCGGCATGCGGCCGGCTGGCTCAGTGCATGGCGGGGTGTGGGGTCGAAGAAGGCGGCCAGCGTGGCGTCAAGCTCGGCCTGGGCGTTGCGGTGGCCCTGGGGGGCGAGAAAGAAATCGGCATCGTCAGCCAGACTCCGGTCGACACGCGTGAGCGGGTGCACCTGGTAGTGCAACAGCGCGCGCCACATGGGCTGGGTGGCCAGCGAGGCGGCCCGCGCGCGGGCCTGCAACGCAGCCAGGTGGGCGGTCTGCGCCGGTGACAGCGCCGGTGCGGTGTGGGCGACGGGCTCGGACGATGTGGCGCGTGTCGAGGGCGCGAGCGTGCTCAGGCACAGGGCGGCCAGCAGGCCACCGATGCGTGTCTTCACCTTGATGATTCCCTGAAAGCGCACATGCCCAGCACAGGCCGGGCATGCAGACAGGGCGCGGAGGCGCCCCGGTCACGCCGTCGCCGCCTGGGCGGGCCGGCGTCTGGCGAACGTGATCAGATCACGTTGGCGTAGCCAGCCAGCTGGGCGTTCGAAGCCAGCACGGCCTTCAGGTTGGCGGCCACGGCTTCGGTGGCGAAGATGGTGCCGAAGTTGGCCTTGATGGTCGAGGCGAACAGGGCGCGGTCGCCTTCCTTGACGCCCATCACGGTCGCCAGGGTGTCGAGGCTTTCGCCTTGGCCGGCGGCGGCGTCACGGGCCAGGGCCACGCGGTTGCCGTCGATGTACATGGCGGTCTTCCACGACGAGCTCACGACGCCGTCTTGCGTACAGCCCGAGGTGCCGAAGGTGATGCCGAAGGTCTGGTTGCCCGAGGTGCCGTTGGTGGTGGCAGCCAGCACTTGCGGTGCGACGCCCGACTGGCCCTGGAAGACCTTGGAGCCCCAGCCACAGGAGCCGACGTTGTTCTGGGCGGCCATGGACGAAGCGGCGGCCAGGGTGGCCAGGGCGGCGATGACGATTTTCTTCATGCTGATTCCTGAGATTGATGCGGTTTGTTACGAAGACACAGAGTGCTTACTGTGCCGAAAACCATTGTAGAGGGGGTGTTGTTCGGTCACTTCGGCCTTACGGGGGATCGTCGCGGGCGCGCACCTCGGGCTTTCCCGGGCGGGCGTGTGGGTCAGCGCTGCTACGCGCCGCCCGGTTTCCTCCTCGGGACCTTTGTACGACATCGCAACAAATGCCCACAGCTGTTACCGAGCGAATGCCCCGGAAGACCCCGCTTCAAGGGGGCGGCATTCTCCCTGGCCTCGGCATGATCGGCGGCGTTTTTGTTCGTCTTCTGAAGCACCACACCATGCGTACATTCGTTTCCGCTCTTGCCGCGGCCGTTCTGGCTGCACTGGCGTCCACTGCCTCGGCCCAGGCCTACATCGGGGGCGTCATCGGCGCCTCCGACATGGACATCGACTGCCGCGGCGCCAGCCGCTGCGACCAGGGTGACGTGGCCCTGAAGCTCTACTTCGGCCTGCCGATCGCCAACCGCGTCATCCCGACGCTGGCGCTGGAAGCTGGCTACATCGATTTCGGCGAGGGGCAGGCCGCCAACGCCGTGGCCTCGCGCAAGGTCAGCGTCTCGGCCCTCACGTTCGCGGCGGCCGCCCGCGGGAAGTTCTCGCCGGTGCTGAGCGGCGTCGGCCGCCTGGGCCTGGCCTATGTCGACGCCAAGGCCACGGGCAACGTCGGTCCCTTCCTGGTCAACGGCGGCTCCGACACCCAGCTCACGCCTTACCTCGGCTTCGGGCTCGAATATGCGCTCAACCGCCAACTGAAGGTCACCGGTGAGGTCGATTTCACCAGCTTCGACACCGGCAACGAGAGTGGCTCCGTCCACCAGATCGGCGTGGGCCTGCAGTACCAGTTCTGATCGCCGACACCGGCCGCACCATGAAAAAGGGCACCCCGCGGGGTGCCCTTGTCGTGCCGGCCCTCAGGCCCGCGATGCGTCAGCGCATCAGGCCGAAGCCTTCTTCTTCAGACGCCAGGCGTGCAGCAGCGGCTCGGTGTAGCCGCTCGGCTGTTCCTTGCCCTTGAAGACCAGGTCCAGTGCAGCCTGGAAGGCGGCACCGTTCGGGTTGGCCACCAGCGACTGGTACAGCTTGTCGCCGGCGTTCTGCTGGTCCACCACGGCGGCCATGCGGGTGAAGGTCTCGCGCACCTGGGCTTCGGTCACCACGCCATGGTGCAGCCAGTTGGCCACGTGCTGGCTGGAGATGCGCAGCGTGGCGCGGTCTTCCATCAGGCCCACGTTGTGGATGTCGGGCACCTTGGAGCAGCCCACGCCCTGGTCGATCCAGCGCACCACGTAACCCAGGATGCCCTGGATGTTGTTGTCCAGCTCCTGCTGCTTCTCGGCGTCCGACCAGTTGGCTTCGGCCACCACGGGGATGGTCAGCAGCTTGTCGAGCAGCGATTGCGGGTCTTCACCGTTCTTCTCGATGTCGGCCTGGATGGCGGCCACGCTGACCTGGTGGTAGTGCGTGGCGTGCAGCGTGGCGGCCGTGGGCGAGGGCGTCCAGGCGGTGTTGGCGCCGGCCTTCGGGTGGGCGATCTTCTGCTCCAGCATGCCGGCCATCAGGTCGGGCATGGCCCACATGCCCTTGCCGATCTGGGCGCGGCCGCGCAGGCCCGTCTGCAGGCCGATCAGCACGTTGCGACGCTCGTACGCGGCAATCCAGGCGCTGTTCTTGATGTCGCCCTTGCGCATCATCGGGCCGGCCAGCATGGCGGTGTGCATCTCGTCGCCGGTGCGGTCCAGGAAGCCGGTGTTGATGAAGGCCACGCGGCTCTTGGCGGCAGCGATACAGGCCTTCAGGTTGACCGAGGTGCGGCGCTCTTCGTCCATGATGCCCAGCTTCACGGTGCTGTCGGGCAGGCCCAGCAGCTGCTCCACGCGGCCGAACAGCTCGTTGGCAAAGCCGACTTCCGCCGGGCCGTGCATCTTGGGCTTCACGATGTAGACCGAGCCCTGGCGCGAGTTGCGGATGGCCTGGCCGTTGATCTGGCCACGGCCTTGCAGGTCATGCAGGGCGATGGTCGTGGTGATCACGGCGTCCATGATGCCTTCCGGGATCTCCTTGCCTTCGGCGCCCCACAGGATGGCCGGGTTGGTCATCAGGTGGCCCACGTTCCGCACGAACATCAGCGAGCGGCCGTGCAGCTTGACTTCACCGCCCTTGGCGCCGGTGTAGACGCGGTCGGCGTTCAGCGCACGGGTGAAGGTCTTGCCACCCTTGGCCACTTCTTCGGTCAGCGTGCCCAGCTGGATGCCCAGCCAGTTGCTGTAGCCCAGCACCTTGTCTTCGGCGTCCACCGCGGCCACCGAGTCTTCCAGGTCCAGAATGGTCGACAGCGCGGCTTCCAGCACCACGTCGGCCACGCCGGCGGCGTCGGTCTTGCCGATCGGGGTCGCGCGGTTGATCTGGATGTCGATGTGCAGGCCGTTGTTCACCAGCAGCACGCTGGTCGGGGCAGCGGCGTCACCCTGGAAGCCGACGAACTGCTCGGGGTTCTGCAGGCCGGTCGTCTTGCCGTTGGCCAGGCTCACCACCAGCTTGCCGCCTTCGACGCGGTAGCCGGTCGATTCCTTGTGCGAAGCGCCTTCCAGCGGAGCCGACTGGTCCAGGAAGTTGCGCGCCCACGCGATCACCTTGGTGCCGCGCACGGGGTTGTAGCCCGTGCCCTTGTCGGCGCCGTCGGTCTCGGGGATGGCGTCCGTGCCGTACAGGGCGTCGTACAGGCTGCCCCAGCGGGCGTTGGCGGCGTTCAGCGCATAGCGGGCGTTCAGGATGGGCACCACCAGCTGCGGGCCGGCCTGCGTGGCCAGCTCGGCGTCCACGTTGGCGGTCGTGGCCTGCACGTCGGCGGGCACCGGCACCAGGTAGCCGATCTTTTCCAGGTGCGCCTTGTAGGCGGCCATGTCCTGGATCGGGCCCGGGTTGGCGGCGTGCCAGGCGTCCATGTCGGCCTGGATGCGGTCGCGCTCGGCCAGCAGGGCGGCGTTCTTCGGTGCCAGGTCGTTCACGATGGCGTCGAAGCCGGCCCAGAACTTGGCGCTGTCGATGCCGGTGCCGGGCAGCACCTTGTCTTCAACGAAACGGTAGAGCTCGGTGGCCACTTGCAGGCTGTGGACTTGGGTGCGTGCGGTCATGGATGAACCTCGGTCAACAAGAAAGAATCGAAAAAGGAATCAGGCGGGGAACAGGGCCAGCACCTCGCGCAAGGTGGCGCCCTGGTGGTCAGGTGGGGTGCCCAGGCGCTCCAGCGGTGCGCCCGTGCGGTTGACCCACAGCGTGGTGTAGCCGAACCAGGTCGCGCCGATCGCATCCCAGCCATTGCTGGACACGAACAGGATATCGCGCGCAGGCATCTGCAACGCGTCGACACCGATCTGGTAGGCCGCGGGGTCGGTCTTGAAGCGCCGCGTGTCGTGCACGCTGAGCACATGGTCGAGCAGGTCGCTCAGGCCCGCGCTGCGCACGGCGATCGCCAGCATGTCGGGATCACCGTTGGAGAGGATGCCGGTCGGGATGCCGCGG
>JAJUHM010000090.1 GCA_029279925.1 Aquabacterium olei | reverse complement strand
GGTGATGCAGGCGTGCTGCGTGCGCCTGCTGATCGTGCCAGACCTTGCGCAGCACCTGGCCGATGCCATCACGTGAGCGGGTGAACTGCACGGCGCTGGCGTCTGCATGGAACTCGCGCTGACGCGACACGGCGGCCTGAAGGGCCCGCCCGGCCAGCCAGCCCAGCCAGCCAAGCATGGCCAGAACAGCGCCCACCAGCCATGCCGCAGGGCTGTGGCGCTGGTCGTCGCCGGGGTCCATCAGTGAGCGGCCAAAGCCGTGAACGAGAGACAGGCCCCAGACCAGAGCCAGCAGCCGCAGGGACAGTGCGAGGTCGCCCGCGCGGATGTGGCCGAATTCGTGCGCCACCAGGCCTTGCAGCTCGGTGCGGTCCAGCCGCTCGAGCGCACCGCGCGTCACGCACAGCGCGGTGTCCTGCGGAGACCACCCCGCGACGAAGGCGTTGATGGCGTCTTCGCGGTGCAGCAGGTAGATGCGCGGCACCGGCTGGCCACTGGCCAGGGCCATCTCGTCGACCACATTGAGCAGGCGCCGCTGCGCGGCATCGTCTGCCTCGGCGACTTCGCGGCCCCCCAGCCAGTGCGCCACCCTGGGCCCACCCCCTTCGCGCAGGCGACGGGTCTCGGTCCAGCAGCCGCCCAGCACGAACAGCGCGACCACCGCCGTGTTGGTTTCGAAGAACAGGGCCGGGTAGCCCTCCGCGACAGGGGCGAGCAGCCGCCACACCAGGGCCAGCAGCCCGTTGACGGCGAGGACCAACATGAGCAGCGTCACCGCGAACCAGGCATACAGCTGCAGGCTGCGGTGGTCGGCCGCCTCCTGATGGCGACGGAACTTCATCGGCTCATCGCCTCATGGGCTCACAGCCGCACGGTGACCGGCGCGCGTTCCGCCTCGGTCTGCGTGGACTGCAGCATTTCGGCCGTCTTGAAGCCGAACAGACCGGCAATGAGGTTGGCTGGGAACTGGTGCGCGGCGTTGTTGTAGTCCAGCGTGGCGTAGTTGAAGAGCTGGCGGGAGAACGCGACCTTGTTTTCGGTGTGCGTGAGCTCTTCGCGCAGGTCCTGGAGTTGCTGGTCGGCCTTGAGTTCGGGATAGGCTTCGACCACGGCCATGAAGCGTCCCAGTGCACCGGCCAGTGCGCCCTCGGCCAGGTTCAGGCTCTTGATCGGGCCCGGCTGGTTGGGCTGGTTCTTGACCAGGTCGGTGGCGGCCACCACCTGCGCCCGCGCAGCGGTCACGCGCTCCAGTGTGTCGCGCTCGTGCTGCAGGTAGGCGCGCGCGGTTTCCACGAGGTTGGGGATCAGGTCGTGCCGGCGCTTGAGCTGCACGTCGATCTGCGCGAACGCGTTGGCGATTTCATTGCGCAGCCGGACCAGGCGGTTGTAGGCGCCGACCGCCCAGAACAGGATGATGGCGGCCAGGGCGAGCAGGATCACTTCAGAGATGGACATCGGCAGCAAGGGTGTCAGGCAGCGGGGCGGGAGCGAGCCAGCCATTCGGCGTGGCCCTGGGCGCGCAGTTCGCAGGCCGGGCACAGGCCGCAGCCGTAGCCCCAGTCGTGTCGTTGCTGGCGTTCGCCCAGGTAGCAGGTGTGCGTGTGCTCGACGATGAGGTCGTTCAACCCGGGGCCGCCCAGCTGGTCAGCCAGGGCCCAGGTCTGCGCCTTGGTGAGCCACATCAGCGGGGTCTCGATCGTCATCGGCGAATCGAGGCCCAGGCTGATGGCGACCTGCAGGGCCTTGAGTGTGTTGTCGCGGCAGTCCGGGTAGCCGGAGTAGTCGGTTTCGCACATGCCGCCGATCAGCACCGACGCACCACGGCGGTAGGCCAGCGCGGCCGCAAAGTTCAGGAACAGCAGGTTGCGGCCGGGCACGAAGGTGTTGGGCAGGCCATTGGCCTGCATCTCGATCGCCCGGGTTTCGGTCAGGGCCGTGTCCGACAGCTGGCCGAGCAGCCGCAGGTCCAGCAGATGGTCCATGCCGAGCCGCGCGCCCCAGTGCGGGAAGCGGTTGGTCAGTTCGCTGCGCACCCGGTTGCGGCACACCAGTTCGACGCGATGGCGCTGACCATAGTCGAAGCCGATGGTCTCGACCTGGCTGTAGCGCGACAGGGCCCAGGCCAGGCAGACGGTCGAATCCTGCCCGCCGGAGAAGACGACGAGGGCGGTGCGAGGGTCCAGATCGGAGGGCAGCGGGGAGCTCATTCGGGCAGCAACAACAGGAGGCCGGGGCAGTGACACAGGCAGACGGCGCGGGGGCGGCCTGCTGTGCTGCAGCATAGCGCAAGCCGATCCAAGTCCCCAGGGATGCGGGGCCGCTTGCGGCCTGTCCGGCCAGGGGGTGCTTTCTGGGCGACAATACAGGGTTTTCCTGACAGACGGGCCATGTGGGTGCGTCTGTCTTCGCCAAGCTCTTTCAGATCAGATCATGGCCGCGTTCAACGAAGAAACCGTCACCTCCGTCCACCACTGGAACGACACGCTGTTCAGCTTCCGGACCACGCGCGACCCGTCGCTGCGTTTCTCCAGTGGCCACTTCGTGATGATCGGCCTGATGGTCGACGGCAAGCCGCTGATGCGAGCCTACTCGGTGGCCAGCGCCAACTACGAGGAACACCTCGAGTTTCTGTCGATCAAGGTGCAGGACGGCCCGCTGACCTCGCGCCTGCAGAAGATCCAGCCGGGCGACAAGATCCTGGTGGGCCGCAAGGCCGTGGGCACGCTGGTGGTCGACGACCTGACCCCGGCCAAGAACCTGTATCTGTTCGGTACCGGCACCGGTCTGGCGCCGTTCATGAGCATCATCCAGGACCCGTACACCTACGAGAAGTTCGAGAAGGTGGTGCTGGTGCACGGCGTGCGCTACGTGAGCGAGCTGGCCTACCACGACTTCATCAGCAAGGAACTGCCGCAGCACGAACTGCTGGGCGAGCTGATCCAGGAAAAGCTGATCTACTACCCGCTGGTGACGCGTGAGCCCTTCCGCAACCAGGGCCGCCTGACCGATCAGATCCTGAACGGCGAGCTGGCCAAGGGCGTGGGCCTGCCGCAGCTGAGCCCGGAGAACGACCGCGCCATGATGTGCGGCAGCCCCTCGATGCTGAAGGATCTGTGCCAGATCCTGGACGACGCCGGCTTCAAGGTGTCGGAATCGCAGGGCGTGCCGGGCGACTACGTGATCGAGCGCGCGTTCGTGGAGAAATGATCTCGGCCGGATCGGGCTCTGGTGGCCCGACCGCGCACCGCATCAGGGCGTCCGTGGGGCGCCCTTTTTCATGCCCGCTCTGTCTGCGTGGCCGGCATCCGCGTGGGCACCTTGAGCGCCGTGCAGACACGGGCCAGCTGGTTCCGCACGCGGCGGGCCACCGGGTGGTCCCAGTACTTGTCGAAGAAGTAGTGCATCACGGTGTTGACCAGCGGCTCGACGAAGGTCACGACACCGGCGATGGTGATGCTGCCGGTCAGCGCGTAGGTCACGGTGAACGAGGTCAGCACGTGCATCACGCCGAATGTTGCGGTCTTGGCCATGGGGAACTCCTGGAGGCGATGCGTTTGAGAATGGTTCTCATTGTCTGAGGGCCTCTGCTGGCAGTCCAGTCGGGTGATTGGATCGCGTCGATAGGGGGCGTCAATGGCGCCGTGCCAGCGCGCCCATCCGGTCAGGGGGGAGGCGGGTGTTTCCGCACCGAGCCCCATGGATCGGTCGGCGACACTGCGGCCTTCCCACGGAGGTTCTGACCGATGATTTCGACCCCACCCGTGCGCCAGCGTGGTCGCCTCATGGCGCTGGCCAGTTGGGCCACGCCCGTCATCGCCCTGGCGGCCTACCTGGCCTTCTGGCCTGTGCCGATCCAGCCCCGCGCATGGCAGCCGCCTGCCGACGCGGGCCACACCGGCGCCCATGCCGCCAACACCCGTCTTGCGAACCTGCAGACCTGGCCGCTGGCCGAGGGGCAGCACGGACCCGAGCACATCCTGGCCACGCCGGATGCGCTCTATACCGGGCTGGACAACGGCGACGTGCTGAAGCTGTCGCTCGATGGCCGCACGCGCGAATTGGTGGCCAACACCGGTGGACGCCCCCTGGGGCTGGATCTCGACCCGCAAGGGCGTCTCCTGGTCGCCGACGCCATGCGCGGCCTGCTTCGTGTGACCGGCAGCGGACCACAGGCCCAGGTCGAAACCCTGCTCGACCGCGTGCAGCACCCCGGCCCGGATGACCCGGTGCGCTATGCCGATGCGGTGAAGGTCGATGCCCGGGGCACGATCTGGCTGACCGACGCCTCGCGGCGCTTCGGGGCGAAAGCGGTCGGCAGCACCTTCGAGGCCAGCGTGCTCGACATCCTCGAGCACAGCTGCAGCGGACGTCTGATCGCGTTGGATCCGGCCCTGGGAGTGGCCCGCGTGGCGCTGCAAGGGCTGTGCTTCCCGAACGGGTTGGCGTTCTCGCGCGACGGGCGCAGCCTGTTCCTGTCGGAGACCGGCACCTACCGCATTCTGAAGGTGGACCTGGCCAAGCTGTCGCTGGTACGGACCGGCGCGGGCGACAACGGGGTGCCCACGCTGGATGACGCGCTGCGCCAGCAGGCCGCCACCGTGCTGATCGACAACCTGCCTGGCTTTCCAGACAACCTGACCGCAGGGGAGGGCGGGCGCATCTGGGTGGGCCTGACGAAGCCGCGCAGCCCGGTGATCGACGCGGGCGGGCCGCGGCCGTTCATCCGCGCATTCACGCTGCGGTTGCCGCGGTCGATGTGGCCGGTTCCCAAGCCGTATGGGCATGTGCTGGCGTTCGACGAACAGGGCCGCATCGTGGACGACCTGCAGGACCCGGATGGCGGCTACCCGGAGACCACGGCGGCGACCGAGTTCGGCGGGCGCCTGATCGTGCAGAGTCTGCACGCGGGTGCGATTGGATGGATGCCGTACAGCGGGCCTGCCGCGCGTTGATGGCACAACGGCTCAGAGCATGAGCCGGTTCTTCAGCGCAGCCAGGCGTCCACGCCCGTCTTGAGGATCAGCGCTCCGACGACCACCAGGAAGGCCAGGCGCACGAAGCCGGCACCATGGCGCAGCGCCAGCCGGGTGCCGATGCTGCTGCCCAGCACGTTGGCCGCCGCCATGGGCAGCGCCAGCGCCCACACGACATGGCCATGCGGGATGAACCAGGCCAGCGCTGCCGCGTTGGTGGCGAAGTTCAGGCGTTTGGCGGCTGCACTGGCGTGAAGGAAATCCCAGCCCAGTCCACGGACGAGGGCGAACACGAAGAAGCTGCCGGTGCCGGGGCCGAACACGCCATCGTAGAACCCGATGACGCCGCCGATGGCGGTGGCGATCAGCGTTTCGGTGCGGGCGGTCCAGTGCGGCAGGTGGGTGTGCCCCAGGTCCTTGCGCCACAGGGTGTAGCCCCACACGGCGGCCAGCACCACCGGCAGTGCGGCCCGGAAACGGTCGGCCGGCACGCGGGTGGCGAGCCAGGCTCCCACCACGCTGCCCAGCACGGTGGCCACCAGCGCGCCCATCAGCCGGGCCGATGGCAGCTTCACGCGGCGCGCGTACTGCAAGGCGGACCAGCCCGTTCCCCAGATGGATGCCGCCTTGTTCGTGCCCAGCAGCGTCGCCGGCACGGCCTGCGGGAACAGCCCGAACAGCGAGGGCACCATGATGAGCCCCCCGCCGCCCACGATGGCATCGACCAGGCCGGCGGCCGTGGAGGCGAGCAGCATCAGCGTGACGTTGAGGGGAGTCAGGTCCATGGGGAGGGCAGGAAGCGGACGCAGGGCAGGCAGGCAAAGCAAGAGCCCGGCGCGGGGCCGGGCTCCGGTCGGGGGGAGGGGCGGGGCGATGGGCGCCCCCTGCGATCAGCTGCGCACTTCGCCCTGACCCAGCACCACGAACTTCAGCGAGGTCAGGCCTTCCAGGCCGACCGGGCCGCGCGCGTGGAACTTGTCGGTGCTGATGCCGATCTCGGCGCCCAGGCCGTACTCGAAGCCGTCGGCAAAGCGCGTCGAGGCGTTGATCATCACGCTGGACGAATCCACCTCGCGGATGAAGCGCATGCCGTTGGGGTGGTTGGTGGTCAGGATGGCGTCGGTGTGGTGCGAGCCGTAATGGTTGATGTGGGCGATGGCCTCGTCCAGCGAATCGACCACCTTCACCGCGATCACCGGGGCCAGGTATTCCTCGAACCAGTCCTGCTCGGTGGCATCGACCACCTTGGCACCCGGCACGTCGGCCAGGATGGCCTTGGCGCGGGCATCGGCACGCATTTCCACGCCCTTGTCGGCAAACACCTTGCCGATGCGGGGCAGGAAGGCCGCGGCCTGCTGGCTGTGCACCAGCAGCGATTCGGTCGCGTTGCAGGGGCTGTACTTCTGCGTCTTCGCGTTGTCGGTCACCTTGACGGCCAGGTCCAGGTCGACCTCGCTGTCGACATAGGTGTGGCAGTTGCCATCGAGGTGCTTGATGACCGGCACGCGGGCTTCGTTGCTGATGCGCTCGATCAGGCCCTTGCCGCCGCGCGGGATGATGACATCGACGTACTGCGGCATGGCGATGAGCTGGCCCACGGCGGCGCGGTCGGTGGTCTGCACCAGCTGCACGGCGTTGGCGGGCAGGCCCACCTGCGTGAGCGCGGCCTGCACCAGCTTCCACAGCGCCAGGTTGGAGTGGATGGCTTCCGAGCCACCACGCAGCACGCAGGCGTTGCCGCTCTTGATGGCCAGCGAGGCGGCCTCGATCGTCACGTTGGGGCGCGACTCGTAGATCATGCCGAACACGCCGATGGGCACGCGCATCTGGCCCACGCTGATGCCGGTGGGGCGGCGGCGCACGTTGGTGATCTCGCCGACCGGGTCGGGCAGGGCAGCCACCTGTTCGCAGCTTTCGGCCATGGTCTCGATGACCTTGTCCGTCAGGCGCAGGCGGTCGACCATGGGGGCGGCCAGGCCGTTCTTTTCGGCGGCGATGATGTCGGCCTCGTTGCGGGCCTTCAGTTCGCCAGCGTGGGCGCGGATCTGGCCGGCCAGGGCCAGCAGCACGTTGTTGCGGGCGGCCGTGCTGGAGGCGGCCATGGCCGTGGCGGCCACGCGGGCGGCGCGGCCCACGGCGTCCATGTACTGGTCGACGGGCAGGTCGGCCGACGGGGCGAGGGAGGTGGCGGCGGTGTTCATCCGGCTATTGTCTCGCACGGCCCCGGCCGTTGCACGCCGTCGGTTTGCCCCCGTCTCAATGGTGACCCGGTGAGGCCCCTGACGAGCCCGGGGCCCATTTCCCGCGATGGCGCCCCGGCGGCCCGACGTATGCTGCCGCCATGCCTGCGCGTGAGCAAGTCATCCACATTCACCCCGAGGCGCCGCCCAAGCCGGCCGAAGGCCAGCCGTGCAATGGCTGTGGCGTGTGCTGCCTGGCCGAGCCGTGCCCGGTGGGGGTGCTGGTGAGCCGCCGGCGCACGGGGGCGTGCGCGGCCCTGAAGTGGTCGGATGCGGGCGGTCGTTATGTCTGCGGCCTGATGGGCGAGGCCGATGTGACGGCCGGCCCGTCTGCCGATGGCGGGCGTCCGGCGTGGTGGCGCCGGCTGTGGCGCAGCTGGGTGCGCCGCGTGATCGCGTCGGGCATCGGTTGCGATGCCGGGCTGGAGGTCAGTGCGCCTGCGGCTGCCAGGGGTGAGGGGAACAAATCGTGCTGAAGTGCACGGTCGGAGGTGCCCTGTTTGGTGCATTGCCAGCCAGCAGCTTGCCTAGGATGGGCGCACTGATTCCTGGAGCCGATTCATGCGCAAGAAGTTGTTGCAGCACACCCTGTTCGCCGCCATCGCTGCCTGGGCCCTGACGCTGGCCCATGGTGGGTCGACGGCGGCGCCGGATCGGTTGGCTGTCCCCGCTCCGGTCGCATGGGCCGCACCCTGAGCCGCCCGGCGGATGCGCCGAGCGGGTCGGAAGGCCGCCGGCTCAGCGCCAGCCGAACATCATCGAGCGGGCCACCAGGCGCTTGACCGGGCCGAGCGCCTGCACGGCGCCCAGGCCCAGGCCACGCGCCGTGGCGAGGATGGGGGCCGGCCACGTGAAGCTGCGCGCCAGGAAATCCGTGGTGGCGAGCAGCGCCCAGCGGTCGGGCTGACGGCGGCGTTCGAAGCGGCGCAGCGCGTGCTGCACGCGGCTGGCGCGTGCGGTGGCATCGAGTTGCAGCGCACCTTGCGTGCCTGCGGGCGGCGCCCAGGTCTCGGCCTTCAACGCGGCCAGCAGTTCGTGCACGTCGCGCATGCCGAGGTTGAAGCCCTGGCCCGCCACCGGGTGCAGCGTCTGGGCTGCATTGCCGATGCGCACCACCGCGCCGTCTTCCACCAGCCGGCGGTGGGCGTTGAGGCCGAGCGGAAAGGCCTTCAGCGGTGACAGGGCCATCAGCTGCCCGACATCCGGGTGGAACACGGTGTTGAGCAGCGTGAGGCGCTGCGCCGGCGTCAGGTCGCGCACGGGGTCGTCTGCCGCGTTGACGCACCACACCAGGGCCGCCCGCCGTCCGACCGGGCCACCGGGCTCGATCGCGCCATCCGGCAGCGGCAGCAGCGCCGCCGGGCCTGAAGGCGTGAAGCGCTCGAAGGCCGTGCCGGGTGTGCCGGTGTCATCCAGTCGGACCTGACCGACCCACGCGGTCTGGTTGTAATCGTGGCTCACGCCGCGCGGCCATTGCAGCTTGGCCTGGTCGGCAAAGACGCCGCCCTCGGCCACCACGGCCAGATCGAAGCGCTCGGCGATGTCGGCATCGATCTCGACCCCGTCATCACCCAGCGGCTTGAAGCCGCGCACCGGGGTGTCGAAGCGCATGGCCAGGCGTTCGGGCGAGGCGCTGACCGCCGTCAGCCAGGCCTGCTGCAGCGGCGCCACCAGCGTGCCGTAGCTGCACACCACGCCCAGCCGCGGCACGCCTTGCTCCTGCGCGGTGATGCGCACCTCGGGTTGCTGCGCACCCGGCCACAGCACGGTGGGCTGTTGCTGCGAGACGTGCACTTCGCGGATGGGGGCCGTCTGGCCGGCCTGCTCTATGGCATCCCACACGCCCATGCGTTGCAGCTCCTGCACGGTCCCGAGCGACAGGGCGAGCGTGCGTGCATCGCCCGAGATGTCCTTGCTGGCGCTGCGGGCGTCGAACACGGTGATGTGGGCCTTGGGCAGGGCGGCGGCGGCCTGCAGGGCCAGGCTCAGCCCGGCCGGGCCGGCGCCGATGATGGCGAGACTCAGCGTGGGCGTCGGCGTGGCGTGTGGCGCGTGCTCAAGGGGGGCGGTGTGCGGGCTGCTCATGGCGGTGGATCAGGAGGCCTTGGATTTGCCATTGTCGGCCACCGGCCGCCGCCCCGCCAGCCACTGTGGTGCCCCGGATGCGCCCGGCGTGCCTTCCTATAATGACGCGTTCCGTTACCTTCCAACCCTCCGCGCTTGTGACCGCCTCCACCACGCCACCCGCCAGCTACCGAGCCCTTGCCGCCGCCGACATGGCCCTGGTGGACGAGGTCATCCACCAGCGTCTGGCCTCGAAGGTGGCGCTGGTCAACCAAATTTCGCACTACATCGTGAGTGCCGGCGGCAAGCGGGTGCGCCCGATGCTGCTGTTGCTGGTGGCCGGTGCGCTGGGCGAGGACACGCCGCACCGTCACGAACTGGCCGCGGTGGTCGAGTTCATCCACACCGCGACGCTGCTGCACGACGACGTGGTCGATGAATCCGATTTGCGTCGGGGCCGCAAGACGGCCAATGCGTTGTTCGGCAACGCGGCCAGCGTGCTGGTGGGTGACTTCCTGTACTCGCGCGCCTTCCAGATGATGGTGTCGACCAACCGCCTGCGCGTGATGGAGGTGCTCGCCGAGGCCACCAACGTGATCGCCGAGGGCGAGGTGCTGCAGCTGATGAACATGCACGACCCCGACATCTCGGTGGACGAC
Organism: Aquabacterium olei; assembly: GCA_029279925.1. Classification (GTDB taxonomy): domain Bacteria; phylum Pseudomonadota; class Gammaproteobacteria; order Burkholderiales; family Burkholderiaceae_C; genus Aquabacterium; species Aquabacterium olei_A. The sequence goes on along the minus strand of JAJUHM010000090.1, from coordinate 750 downwards.
TACCTGCGTGTCATCGAATACAAGACCGCGAAGCTGTTCGAGGCCAGCGCCCGCCTGGGCGCCGTCATCTCGGATGCGCCGGCCGAGATCGAAGAATCCTGCGCTTCGTACGGCCGCGCCATCGGCACCGCCTTCCAGCTGATCGACGACCTGCTGGATTACGAAGGCAGCACGGCCGAACTGGGCAAGAACATTGGCGACGACCTGCGCGAAGGCAAGCCGACCCTGCCACTGCTGGTGGCCATGCAGCGCGGCACGCCCGAGCAGTCGGCCCTGATCCGCGAAGCCATCGTGCACGGCGAGGTCGAGCGCATGCCGCAGATCATCGAGATCGTGAAGGCCACGGGGGCCTTGCAAGCCACACGCGAGGCCGCCGAGGCCCAGGCCGACGTGGCAAAACGTTGCCTGGATGCACTCCCTGCGTCGCAATGGCGAGAAGCCATGCTAGAATTGCTGTCTGACTCGATCAAGCGCTCTTCTTGAGCAGCGGATCAGAGACGGGGTGTAGCTTAGCCTGGTAGAGCGCTACGTTCGGGACGTAGTGGCCGGAGGTTCGAATCCTCTCACCCCGACCAGTTTCCCTTGGAAACCAAGGAATCACAGAGCCCCGCAGTGCGGGGCTTTGTCGTTTCCGGGACCATGCGTCCCGCCGTGTTTCCGCTCGTTCCGAGCCGCGACGCCCTCGTCCAAGCACCTCGCGCTGTCAACGCGTGAGGCAGCGCTCGAACAGCACATTGTCCTGAGGCCCCG
>JAJUHM010000089.1 GCA_029279925.1 Aquabacterium olei | reverse complement strand
GATGTTGGTCATGCACGAACCGATGAAGGCTTCGTCGATCTTGGTGCCAGCGACTTCGGACAGGAACTTGGCGTCGTCCGGGTCGTTCGGGCAGCAGACGATCGGCTCCTTGATCTCGTTCAGGTCGATCTCGATCACGGCAGCGTATTCGGCGTCGGCATCGGCTTCCAGCAGGTTGGGGTTGGCCAACCAGGCTTCCTGGGCCTTGATACGACGCTCCAGGGTGCGGGCGTCCTGGTAACCGTTGGCGATCATGTTCTTCATCAGAACGATGTTCGACTTCAGGTACTCAGCAACCGGTTCCTTGTTCAGCTTGATGGTGCAACCAGCAGCCGAGCGCTCAGCGGAGGCGTCAGACAGTTCGAACGCTTGCTCGACCTTCAGGTCAGGCAGACCCTCGATTTCGAGGATGCGGCCCGAGAAGATGTTCTTCTTGCCAGCCTTGGCGACGGTCAGCAGACCCGCCTTGATGGCGTACAGGGGGATGGCATGCACCAGGTCACGCAGGGTGACGCCAGGCTGCATTTCGCCCTTGAAGCGCACCAGCACCGATTCAGGCATGTCCAGCGGCATCACGCCGGTGGCGGCACCGAAGGCGACCAGACCCGAACCAGCGGGGAAGGAGATGCCGATCGGGAAACGGGTGTGCGAGTCGCCACCGGTACCGACGGTGTCAGGCAACAGCAGACGGTTCAGCCACGAGTGGATCACGCCGTCGCCCGGACGCAGGGCCACGCCGCCGCGGTTCGAGATGAAGGCGGGCAGTTCGCGGTGCATCTTCACGTCCACGGGCTTCGGATAAGCCGCGGTGTGGCAGAACGATTGCATGACCAGGTCAGCCGAGAAGCCCAGGCAAGCCAGGTCCTTCAGCTCGTCGCGGGTCATCGGGCCGGTGGTGTCTTGCGAACCGACGGTCGTCATCTTGGGTTCGCAGTAGGTGCCGGGACGCACGCCCTTGCCTTCAGGCAGACCGCAGGCGCGGCCAACCATCTTCTGGGCCAGGGTGAAGCCCTTGCCGCTGTCGACCGGTGCCTGGGGCAGGCGGAAGACGGTGGAGGCGGGCAGACCCAGGAACTCACGGGCCTTGCTGGTCAGCGAGCGGCCGATGATCAGGTTGATACGGCCACCAGCCTGGACTTCGTCCAGCAGCACTTGCGACTTCAGTTGGAAGTTGGCGATGACTTCGCCGTTCTTCTCGATCTTGCCGTCATAGGGGAAGATGTCGATGACATCGCCCATTTCCATCTTGGACACGTCCACTTCGATGGGCAGGGAGCCGGAGTCTTCTTGCGTGTTGAAGAAGATGGGGGCGATCTTGCCGCCCAGGGTCACGCCGCCGAAGCGCTTGTTGGGCACGAAGGGGATGTCTTCGCCGGTAGCCCAGATCACGCTGTTGGTGGCCGACTTACGGGAAGAGCCGGTACCGACGACGTCGCCGACGTAGGCGACCAGGTTGCCCTTCTTCTTCAGGTCTTCGATGAACTGCATCGGGCCGCGCTTGCCGTCTTCTTCGGGCTTGAAGGCCGCGTCAGGACGGGTGTTCTTGAGCATCGCCAGATAGTGCATCGGGATGTCAGGACGGCTCCAGGCATCGGGAGCGGGCGACAGGTCGTCGGTGTTGGTTTCGCCAGGCACCTTGAACACGGTCACGGTGATCTTCTTGGCAACCGGAGGACGGCTGGTGAACCATTCGGCATCAGCCCAGGACTGGATCACGGCCTTGGCGTTGGCATTGCCACCCTTGGCGAGTTCGGCGACGTCGTGGAAGAAGTCGAACATCAGCAGGGTCTTCTTGAGCGCGTCAGCGGCGATGGTGCCGACTTCCGCGTCGCCCAGCAGGTCGATCAGGGGCTTGACGTTGTAGCCGCCAACCATGGTGCCGAGCAGCTCAGTGGCCTTGGCGCGCGAGATCAGACCGACCTTGATTTCGCCGTCAGCGACAGCGGTCAGGAAGGAGGCCTTGACCTTGGCCGCATCGTCCACGCCGGGGGGGACGCGGTGGGTCAGCAGGTCCAGCAGGAACGCGTCTTCGCCAGCGGGCGGGTTCTTGATCAGCTCGATCAGTTCAGCAGTTTGCTGGGCCGACAGGGCCAGAGGAGGGATACCGAGGGCGGCGCGCTCGGCAACGTGTTCGCGATAGGCTTGCAACATGGTGTTCACCTGGTGTTGAGGGGCAAGAAGTTCGAACGCGGATCCGACATGCGGATCCTCAAAAATGAATCACCGCCGTGGGGCAGAAAACGCGTCGCTCGCGTGGAAAGGTCATTTCCGTGCAGCCCGTTATTTTCGCCCACCACAGCGGTGAATGTCACGAAAACGACGTGAAATCACGCAATTTCACGTCGCTCATCGTCTGAAAAACCCCATCAGTTGCTGGCTGGGCCAAACAGCGAGGGGCGCGGGGTGTTGCGCAGGTCGGCTTCGGCGGCCCGTTGCACGTCATGCACACAGCCATCGACCAGTCGGCGACCGGCCTTCGGGTCCATCACCATGGACTTGGTCAGGATCTGGATCAGCAGGGCATTGCCCTTGACGTCTTCCAGACGCACGGCACCGGTGCTCGACACCACAGGCTTCATGACCCAGGCCTGGCGGTCCAGTTTCAGGTCGAAGTAGCCAGCGTGACGCTCGCTGCGGTCCACGGACACGGACTTGCCGAATTCGCAGGCGTAGCGCCCGGTCAGCACGCGCTCGGCTGCCTGCAGCTGCTCGGCGCTGGCTTCAGGCGGCGGCGTGAAGTTGTTGGACAGCGTCTGCTTGCTGGCGGTGGTCACGCGAGCGTGAGCCATCTGAGGGGCCAGAACGCTGGCAGCCATGCCCAACACCATGCCGGCGGTCAAGGCCAGGGTGCGGGTGCGTTGGTGGCGAGAGGTGAGTGTGCTCATGGTGTAAGGCGTGGCAGGCGTGAAACAAAGACTGATTTTGCCGCCGATCCCGGTGTCCTGCTCGTGAACGGGGCAAGCAAATGTACGCCGCTCACGCGCAAGGTGGGAGGGGGTTTGCCTCAGAAGGTGTCGCCCGGCACGCGCACCCAGCCTTCCATGAGGATGCGGGCGCTGCGGCTCATGATGGCCTTGGTCACCGTCCACTGGCCGTTGACCTGCTTGGCCTGGGCGCCGACACGCAAGGTGCCGGAGGGGTGGCCGAAGCGCACGGCCTCACGCTCACCGCCGCCAGCGGCCTGGTTGACCAGGGTGCCGGGGATGGCGGCAGCGGTGCCGATGGCGACTGCGCAGGTGCCCATCATGGCGTGGTGCAGCTTGCCCATCGACAGCGCGCGGACCAGCAGGTCCACGTCACCGGCCTCGATGGTTTTGCCGCTGGACGCGGTGTAGGTCGTGGGCGGGGCCACGAAGGCGATCTTCGGGGTGTGCTGACGGGTGGCCGCTTCTTCCGGCGTCTTGATCAGTCCCATGCGCAGGGCGCCGGCCACACGGATGGCCTCGAAACGCTTGAGCGCCTCGGCGTCCGTGTTGATCTGCTCACGCAGCTCGGTGCCGGTGTAGCCGATGTCGGCGGCGTTGACGAACACCGTCGGGATGCCGGCCGTGATCATCGTGGCCTTGAGCGTGCCGATGCCCGGCACTTCGAGGTCGTCCACCAGGTTGCCGGTGGGGAACATCGAGCCGCCTTCGTCGCCATCGTCGGACGGGTCCATGAATTCGAGCACGATCTCGGCGGCCGGGAAGGTCACACCGTCGAGTTCGAAGTCACCGGTTTCCTGCACCTGACCGTTGGTCACGGGCACGTGGGCGATGATGGTTTTCTGGATGTTGGCCTGCCAGACGCGCACCACGCACACACCGTTTTGCGGAATGCGCGAGGGGTCAACCAAGCCCGCGTGGATGGCGAAGGCGCCAGCTGCGGTGGACAGGTTGCCGCAGTTGCCTGACCAGTCCACAAAGGGCTTGTCGATCGAGACCTGGCCATAGAGGTAGTCCACATCGTGATCGGGCACACTGGACTTGGACAGGATCACGCACTTGCTGGTACTCGACGTGGCCCCGCCCATGCCGTCGATGTGGGCGGCATAGGGGTCAGGGCTGCCGATGACGCGCATGAACAGCTTGTCACGGGCTGCGCCCGGCACCTGGCAGGCCTCGGGCAGGTCCTGCAGGCGGAAAAACACGCCCTTGCTGGTACCGCCGCGGATGTAAGTGGCGGGGATTTTGATTTGTGCGGGATGAGGCATCACACGCTCCTTCAATTCACATGGTGCCGAAGCGCGCAAAGTCTTGCGCAGCCTCGGTCCGATCCAGCGGACACCACGGATCTGGCTTTGCCAGTCCGTAGGTGTCGCCCCCTTGAGGGGGAGCGCCAAAGGCGCTCGGAGGTGGTCACTTGTTCTCGGCGAGGAAGTCCTGAGCGAAGCGTTGCAGCACGCCACCGGCTTCGTACACCGACACTTCTTCGGCTGTGTCCAGACGGCTGGTCACCGTCACACGCTCGGTCTGACCGTTCTTGCGGTGGATCACCAGGGTAAGGTCGGCGCGCGGCTTCAGGTCGCCTTCCACGTCGAAGGTTTCGGTGCCGTCCAGGCCCAGGGTCAGGCGGGTGGTGCCCGGCTTGAACTCCAGGGGCAGCACGCCCATGCCGATCAGGTTGGTGCGGTGGATGCGCTCGAAGCCTTCGGCCACGACGGTTTCCACACCCGCCAGACGCACGCCCTTGGCAGCCCAGTCACGCGAGGAGCCCTGACCGTAGTCGGCGCCGGCGATGATGATCAGCGGCTGACGGCGGTTCAGGTAAGTCTCCATGGCCTCCCACATGCGCATGACCTGGCCTTCGGGCTCCACGCGGGCCCACGAGCCGACCTTGATCGAGCCATCTTCCTTGCGCACCATCTCGTTCTTGAGCGTGGGGTTGGCGAAGGTGGCGCGCATGGCGGTCAGGTGGTCACCGCGGTGGGTAGCGTACGAGTTGAAGTCCTCTTCCGGCAGACCCATCTTGGCCAGGTACTCACCCGCAGCCGAGCTGGCCAGGATGGCGTTCGACGGCGACAGGTGGTCGGTGGTGATGTTGTCCGGCAGGATGGCCAGCGGGCGCATCGCCTTCAGGGTGCGTGGGTTGGCGGCCAGGGCGCCGACACCTTCCGTGTCCCAATACGGCGGACGACGGATGTAGGTCGACATGGCGCGCCAGTCGTACTGCGGAGACACCTTCTCGCCCTTGTCTGCCTGGATGGCGAACATGGGTTCGTACACAGCACGGTACTGCTCTGGCTTCACGGCGGCCTTGACCACGGCGTCGATCTCTTCGTCCGACGGCCAGATGTCCTTCAGGCGGATTTCCTTGCCATCGACCACGGTCAGCACGTCGTTTTCGATGTCGAAACGGACGGTGCCGGCAATCGCGTAGGCCACCACCAGCGGGGGCGAAGCCAGGAAGGCCTGCTTGGCGTAGGGGTGGATGCGACCGTCGAAGTTGCGGTTGCCCGAGAGCACGGCGGTCGCGTACAGATCACGGTCGATGATCTCTTGCTGGATCTTGGGGTCCAGCGCGCCCGACATGCCGTTGCAGGTGGTGCAGGCAAAGGCCACGATGCCGAAACCGAGCTTCTCCAGGTCGCCCAGCAGATTGGCTTCCTTCAGGTACAGCTCCACGGCCTTCGAGCCAGGGGCCAGCGAAGACTTCACCCAAGGCTTGCGGGTCAGGCCCAGCTTGTTGGCATTGCGGGCCAGCAAGGCGGCGGCGATCACGTTGCGCGGGTTGGAGGTGTTGGTGCACGAGGTGATGGCGGCGATGATCACGGCGCCATCGGGCATCGTGCCTTCGTCGGCCTTGGGCATGGTCCATTGACCAGCGATGCCCTTGGCGGCCAGATCGCTCGTGGCCACACGGGCGTGCGGGTTCGAGGGGCCAGCCATGTTGCGCACGACGCTCGACAGGTCGAACGTCAGGTCGCGTTCGTACACGGCGTTCTTCAGGCTGTCCGACCACAGGCCGGCCTGCTTGGCATAGGTCTCCACCAGCTTGACCTGTTCGGCGTCACGGCCGGTCAGCGTCAGGTAGTCCAGGGTCTGCTGGTCGATGCTGAACATCGCGGCGGTGGCACCGTATTCAGGGGCCATGTTCGAGATGGTGGCACGGTCACCGATGGTCAGCTTGGCAGCGCCTTCGCCGTAGAACTCGAGGTAAGCACCCACCACCTTGTTCTTGCGCAGGAACTCGGTCAGGGCCAGCACCACGTCGGTGGCGGTGATGCCAGGCTGGCGTTGACCGGTCAGCTTCACGCCGACGATTTCAGGCAGGCGCATCCACGAAGCGCGGCCCAGCATCACGTTCTCGGCTTCCAGGCCGCCCACGCCAATGGCGATCACGCCCAGCGCGTCGACGTGCGGGGTGTGCGAGTCGGTGCCGACGCAGGTGTCGGGGTAAGCCACGCCCTTGTCGGCATGGATCACGGGGGACATCTTCTCCAGGTTGATCTGGTGCATGATGCCGTTGCCTGCCGGGATCACGTCCACGTTGGCGAAGGCCTTCTTCGTCCACTCGATGAAGTGGAAGCGGTCTTCGTTGCGGCGCTCTTCGATGTCGCGGTTCTTCTGGAAGGCTTGCGGGTCGAAGCCGCCACATTCCACGGCCAGCGAGTGGTCCACGATCAGCTGCACGGGCACCACGGGGTTCACCTTGGCCGGGTCGCCGCCTTCCTTGGCAATGGCGTCACGCAGGCCGGCCAGGTCCACCAGGGCGGTCTGACCCAGGATGTCGTGGCACGCCACGCGGGCCGGGAACCAGGGGAAGTCCAGGTCGCGCTTGCGCTCGACGATCTGCTTGAGGCAATCGGTGACGATGGCCGGATCGGCCTTGCGCACGATGTTCTCGGCGTGCACGCGGGCGGTGTAGGGCAGGGTGGCCCAGGCGCCGGGCTGGATTGCCTCGACCGCGGCTTGCGTGTCGAAGTAATCGAGGTTCGTGCCGGGCAGCGGCTTGCGGTATTGGGTGTTGATGTTGCTCATGGCCGTGGGGCAGTCAGCAAAGTGGGGCGGACGATCGGGGCGTCGGGGCCGACGTCGGTTCGGGGTGGCAGCGAGGCGCGGCCACAAGGCAGAAAGGCGCCACATCACCGCGTGGCAATGTGGCGCCTTCCTCTTGCCTGCTTACTTGCGGTCCTTCAGCGGCACGAAGACCTGGTCTTCGGGGCCGACGTAGTTGGCGCTCGGACGGATGATCTTGCCGTCAATGCGCTGCTCGATGATGTGGGCCGACCAGCCCGAAGTGCGTGCGATCACGAACAACGGGGTGAACATGTCGGTGGGCACGCCCATCATGTGGTAGCTCACGGCGCTGAACCAGTCGAGGTTCGGGAACATCTTCTTGATGTCCCACATCACCGATTCCAGGCGCTCGGCGATGTTGTACATCTTCATGTTGCCCTCTTCCTTCGACAGGTCCTCGGCCACCTTCTTGATGACCACGTTGCGCGGGTCGCTCACGGTGTAGACGGGGTGGCCGAAGCCGATCACGACTTCCTTGCGCTCCACGCGGGCGCGGATGTCGGCCTCGGCCTCATCCGGGTTGTCGTAGCGCTTCTGGATCTCGAAGGCCACTTCGTTGGCGCCGCCGTGCTTCGGGCCACGCAGGGCACCGATGCCGCCGCACAGCGCCGAGTACATGTCCGAGCCCGTGCCGGCCACCACGCGCGAGGTGAAGGTCGAGGCGTTGAACTCGTGCTCGGCGTACAGGATCAGGCTGGTGTGCATGGCGCGCACCCAGCTGTCACGCGGCTTCTCGCCGTGCAGCAGGTGCAGGAAGTGGCCGCCGATCGAGTCGTCGTCGGTTTCCACCTCGATGCGCTTGCCGTTGTAGGCAAAGTGGTACCAGTACAGCAGCATCGAGCCCAGCGAGGCCATCAGCTTGTCGGCGATGTCGCGGGCGCCCGGGTGGTTGTGGTCTTCCTTCTCGGGCTTGACGCAACCGAGCACCGACACGCCGGTGCGCATCACGTCCATCGGATGGCTCGAAGGGGGCAGCTGTTCCAGTGCCACCTTCACGGCGGCGGGCAGGCCGCGCAGCGACTTCAGCTTGGCCTTGTAGCCAGCCAGTTCGGCCACGTTGGGCAGCTTGCCGTGCACCAGCAGGTGGGCGATTTCCTCGAACTCGCAGGTCGTGGCGACGTCCAGGATGTCGTAGCCGCGGTAGGCCAGGTCATTGCCGGTACGGCCCACGGTGCACAGCGCGGTGTTGCCGGCCGCGGTGCCCGACAGGGCAACGGACTTCTTGGGCTTGAAACCGGGCGTGGTGGTCTCGGGCGTGGCGCTCATGGATGGGATCTCCTGGTCAGAGGTTGATTCAGCAGTCAAACGGTCGGGGTCGTCGATGACGACTCACTTCTTGGCGGCAAACAGCGCGTCCAGCTTGCCGTCGAAGGCGTGGTAGCCGATGCGGTCATACAGCTCCTCGCGTGTCTGCATGATGTCGACGACATTGCGCTGGTGGCCGTCACGCCGGATCGCGGTGTAGACGGTCTCTGCGGCCTTGTTCATGGCCCGGAAGGCGCTCAGGGGGTAGAGCACCATGCCCACGCCGGTGGGGCGCAGGTCGTCGGTCGAGAACAGCGGGGTCTTGCCGAACTCGGTGATGTTGGCCAGCACGGGCACCTTCACGGCGTCCACGAACTTCTTGTAGGTGTCCAGATCGTACGCCGCTTCGGCAAAGATGCCGTCGGCGCCGGCTTCCACGCAGGCAATGGCGCGCTCGATGGCTGCGTCCACGCCATGCACCTGGATCGCGTCGGTGCGGGCGATCAGGAAAAAGTCCTTGTCGGTCTTGGCATCGGCGGCGGCCTTCACGCGGTCGACCATCTCTTCGGTCGACACGATTTCCTTGCCGGGGCGATGGCCGCAGCGCTTGGCGCCGACCTGGTCTTCGATGTGGCAGGCGGCGGCGCCGGCCTTGATCAGGCTCTTGACGGTGCGCTCGATGTTGAAGGCACTCGGGCCGAAGCCGGTGTCGATGTCGACCAGCAGAGGCAGGTCGCACACGTCGGTGATGCGGCGCACGTCGATCAGCACGTCGTCCATCGTGTTGATGCCCAGGTCGGGCAGGCCCAGCGAGCCCGCTGCCACACCGCCGCCCGACAGGTAGATCGCCTTGAAGCCAGCGCGCTTGGCCAGCAGGGCGTGGTTGGCGTTGATCGCGCCGATCACTTGCAGCGGGGATTCTTCCTGGAGAGCCTGGCGGAAACGGGCGCCGGGGGTCATGTTGGCCATGTGTACTCCTTGGTGGGTGCGGGTGGGTTGCCCGTACAAGCGCAACGTGCGTGCCAGCCTTTCGTGGGGTGCCGGTATCCGCCTCAGCGAAAGGCAAGCCTTTGAATCAGAAGAACTTTTTTCTTGATTTCGTTCGGTGGCGAACTGTGGCGTGTTCCATGGATGTTTCAAAAAGAGGGCCCATTTCAAGGTGTTTCATGAAACAATGAAACGAACCTCTGAAACGCCGCCTGCATGACCTTGTCGCTCCATCCATCCCGAGGCCTGCCGCCTTCTCTGCCGCGCATTGTGGCCGTGGGGTTTCGGCGCATCAACAAGATGTTGCAGGAACTGGCGCCCCAGTTCGCCGACCGTGCGCGCGTCGAGGTGCTCGACATGGGCTACGAGCAGGCCGTCAGCGGACTGCGCAGCCTGCAGCGCGAGCGCCCGGTCGACGTGGTGGTGGCGGCGGGCTCGAATGGCGGCTACCTGCGGCAGCGGCTCGACACCCCCGTGGTGCTCGTCAAGGTGGGTGGCTTCGACCTCATGCGGGCGCTGGCCCAGGCCCGGCAGGTGTCGGCCCGCGTGGGCCTGGTGACGTACGAAGGCATGGCGCCCGACATCCGGCAGTTCGACGGCCTGTTCGAGCTGGAGGTCGTGCAGCGCACCTATCAGACCGAAGACGAGGCCCAGGCCAGTGTCCGCGCCCTGCAGCAAGAAGGCGTGCAGGTGGTGGTGGGAACCGGGGTGGTAGCGGACACCGCAGACCAGCTCGGGCTCACTGGCGTCTTTCTGTACTCGCGCGACGCCGTCCGCGAGGCGCTGGAAGACGCGGTGGAAGTGGCGCGTGCCGCCCGCATCGAGCAGGCCAAGCGCGAGCGCCTCAATACCATCCTCGCCCAGCTCAGCGATGGCGTCATCGCGGTCGATCAGGAGGAGCGCGTCCAGACGCTCAACCCCGCCATGGCCCAGTTGCTGTCCGTCGCGCCGGGCGCGTGGGTGGGGCAGCGCCTCAGCGAGGTCTGCCCGGAGCTCAGCCTGCTGGCGACCTTGCGCCTGGCCGTGCCCGACCTGGAGCGCATCGAGCGCGTCAAGGGCAAGGCCTTGATCGTCAACCGGATGCCCATCCTCGAGCAGGGCGTGCTCACCGGGGCGGTGCTCAGCTGCCAGGATCCGATCAGCATCCAGCGCGTGGACCGTCACATCCGCACCCGCATCAAGCCGGTGGCCTCGTCGCCCCGACATGAGCTGGACGCCTTTCTGGGAGACAGCCCTGTGGCGCGCCAACTGCGCGAGACCGCCAGCGCCTGCGCGCGCAGCCAAGCCACGGTGCTGCTGATCGGCGAAAGCGGCACCGGCAAGGAGCTGGTCGCGCAGGGCATCCACCGCGCCAGCGAACGCCGCGACATGCCGTTCGTGGCGGTCAACTGCGCCGCCCTGTCCGAGTCGCTGCTCGAGAGCGAGCTCTTCGGCTACGAAGAGGGCGCGTTCACCGGCGCGCGCAAGGGCGGCAAGATCGGCCTGTTCGAGGCCGCGCACAACGGCACCCTGTTCCTGGACGAGGTCGGCGAGATGCCCCCCTCGCTGCAGGCGCGGCTCCTGCGCGTGCTGCAGGCGCGCGAGGTGCTGCGCGTGGGGGCCACCGAGCCCACCCCGGTCAATGTGCGGGTGATCGCCGCCACCCACCGTGATCTGTCGGCGCAGGTCGAGCAGGGGCTGTTCCGCCTGGACCTGTACTACCGGCTCAACATCCTGCGGGTCGACGTCCCACCCTTGCGCGCCCGCCT
>JAJUHM010000088.1 GCA_029279925.1 Aquabacterium olei | reverse complement strand
GAACGACCGTCCGCAGGCCGGCGCCGCCCTCCGGTCGCTGCTGGTCACGATGCTGGCGCGCCCTCCGATGGCGTCGCGCCGCAAGGGGGCACCCGACGCAGTGTCCGTGCTCAAGGGCAAGGCGCGTGAAGCGATGGACCTCCTCGACAGCCCCCAGACCGAGGCACGTGATGCCGCCCTTCTGGTCGTCACACGCTGGATGGCGTCCACCGATGCCCGCGATGCCGACGCCTTCCATGCCTATGGCCTCGCCTTCTGCCTGGTCCATCAGCCCCTGCTCGACTACCTGCAGACACGGCTCACCTCGCATGTGGTGATGCACATGACCTGCCGCCCCCGCATCGGACGCGCTGTGCAGTCCTCAGCCAGCTTCGCCACGCTGGAGGCCGGCGGCGTCAGCCAGATCCACGTGGTGGGTGGGGATCCGGCTTCGGCGCTGTTCCGTTGGGACGAGGCACTGGGCGCCCTCAGCGTGCCCGTGGCCGACAGCTACGATCACCTGGCAGGCAAGGTCGCGGCTGCCTACTTCCTGCTCGCGCTGTTGCCCCAGGTCAAGGCGGTGCTGAAGGTGGACGACGACCACCGCGCAGGGGACACCGTCTCGCTCACGAGGCTGTTGAGCCAGGCGACGCGGTGTCGCGCACCGACCCAGTGGGGTCATCAGTACCACAGCCCCTATCCCGCGGGGCACAACCGGATCTGGCACCTGGGCAAGTGCGGCGACACCGCAATCAACGACGCCCCCTACACCTACATGGGCGCGCTGTCGTGGTGCACCGGTGAGCACGGCTATGTGCTCAACCGGGCCGCGTTGCAGCGCTTTGTATGGGCCCACGTTTACTTCGACGGCCTTGTTCGCACCGCCTTGTACGAAGACGCCTTCGTGACCGACACGCTGCTGCGGCTTGGCGGGCGCACCCGGCCTGCGCCCATGCGCAGTCTGCTCAAGGCCGTGGACGCCTACTGACCCGGACGACACCGATGAAAGCGCAACTGGCCAAAGGCGTTCTGTGGTTGTCGGCCGCCAAGGCGGTCGTCACGGTGCTCGCTCTGTGCAGCACCTTCATCCTCGCGCGGCTGCTGACACCGGAAGACTTCGGGCTGGTGGCGCTCGCGCTCACCATGCTGGAGGTGCTGGCCGCGGTCACCGAGCTGTCGCTTGCGTCGTCTCTGGTCCACCACGCCAAGCCCACAGAAGCCCATTTCCACACGGCATGGACGATGAACCTCATCCGGGGCGGCCTCATCGGCGCCGGCTTCGCCGCAGCCTCACCGTGGGTTGCCGCGCTGTATCACGACGAGCGGCTCGTGCCCGTGATGTGCTGGATGGGCTTGTCGGTGTTCATCAACGGCGCGGCCAACCCGCGGGTCGTGGTACTGACCCGGCAACTGGTGTTCTGGCAGGAGTTTGCGGTGCTGGTCGCCCAGAAGCTGGCCGGCGTCGTGGCCAGCATCGCGGTGGCCTATGTGTTCAGAAGCCACTGGGCATTGGTCGTCGGACTGCTGTGCACCCAGGTCGCCGGGGTGGCGACGTCCTACATCGTCGTGCCCTATCGGCCGCGCTTTTCGTTGGGCCACGTGCGCGACCTGCTGTCGTTCTCGGTGTGGCTGTCACTCGGCCAGATCGTCAACACCCTGAACTGGCGACTGGATCACCTCTTCATCGGGGCCAGCATGGGCGCGCGCGCCCTGGGCCTGTATACGGTCGGCGACAAGCTCGCCGCCTTGCCCACGCGCGAGACCATCGGCCCGATCGAACAGGCACTGTTTCCCGGCTTGCGCGCTCTGGTGGACGATCCGAACCGGCTCAAGCGCGGCTACCTTCGGGCCCAGGCCATCATCGTGGCCGCGGCCATGCCGGTCGGCATGCTGTTCGCGCTGCAGGCCGAGGTGATTGTTCGCCTGGTGCTGGGCGAAAAGTGGCTGGACGCCGTCGTCATCATCCAGATGCTGGCGGCCGTCTTCGCCCTGCAGACCCTCTCCTCACCGGTTCGGCCCCTCGCCATGGCCATGGGGGCAACACGCCTGCTCTTCATGCGGGATCTGGTCATGTTCGCCGTTCGGGTGCCGGTGATCGCCGCCGCTGCATGGTTCGGCGGCCTGCTCATGGTGCTGCAGGCACGGGCCATCACCGGACTGGCCACCATCGTGCTGAACATGACGGTGGTGCGCAAGCTCTCCGGGCTGTCCATGACGGCGCAGCTGCGGTCCACCGAGCGCTCCCTGCTGAGCGCCGCCATCGCCGGGGTGCTTGTGTGGCAGGTGCGCGTGCTGCCCGGGGCAGACGCCGGCTGGTGGTGGCTGGCCGGCGAGTTCGCCGCCGTGAGCCTGCTGGGCGGCCTGAGCTACCTGGCCGCCCATCTCGTCTTCTGGGCGCTCGCATCCCGCCCGGAAGGACCCGAAACAGACCTGCTAGCCCTGCTCGGCAAGCTCCGTCACAAGATCATTCCCCATCAGGTGAGCCCCCATGACCAATGAGAACGCCGCTTTCATCCAGTCCCAGATTGCCCTGCTGAAGCAGACCATGCTCACGCTGCTGGCGCCGGGCGAGGACTACGCGCTGATCGACTTTCCCGACCACGGCAATGTGGGCGACAGCGCCATCTGGCTTGGCGAGATCGAAGTGCTCCAGGCCACCCAGGGCCGCCCCCCGCGCTACGTCTGCGATTGCGGGCAGTACGACCCGGCGGCCCTGCGACAGGCGCATCCCGATGGCCCCATCCTCATCCATGGCGGCGGCAACCTGGGCGACCTGTGGCTACGCCACCAGAACCTGCGCGAGCGGCTGATCCGCGACTTCCCGGATCGCCGCATCATCCAGCTGCCGCAGTCGATCTTCTTCAAGAGCGACGAACGGGCCAGGCAGTTCTGGTCGCTGGCCCGCCAGCATGGGGACGTGCACGTCCTCGCCCGAGACCGGCGCAGCTTCGAGCAGGCCGAGGCCGAACTCGGCAGGCAATGCGGCATGAGCCCCGACTCGGCGTTCGGCATCGGTCCCATCGAAGCCCACACCCGTCCGCGCGCGCCGGTGTTCTGCCTCATCCGGCAGGATGCCGAGCAGTCCGGCTTCGACTTCTCGTCCGTGCTGAACCGGCCGGGCGTCATGGCGGCAGACTGGCTCGAAGAGCCTGCGACCTACCTCCGACTCGTCAAGGTGGGGTCGGCGTTGCGGTCGGTGACAGTCGGCCGCCAGGGCGCCCAGCGGGTGCGGCTGGCCAAGTACCAGCGGCTGGCCGAAACCCGAGTGAACCGCGGCCTGCGGCTGCTGGAGCAAGGCCAGCACGTGCTGACCGACCGGCTGCACGCCCACATCCTGTCCGTCTTGCTCGGCAAGCCCCATCTGGTGCTGGACAACAACTACGGCAAGATCCACGGCTACATGGCGGCCTGGACCCGCGCCGCGCCCACGGCCAGGCCGGTTGGCTCGGTGGAAGAGGCGCTGGTCGCAATCAGGGCGTGGGGCGTGTGAGCGCCTGATCGGCGGGCTTCATGCCGATCAGGCTGGTGGTGAAGGTGATCGGCATGTCCGGCGGCTGGTGGCTTGCATGGCGTGCCATCATGTGGTCCTGCATGGCAAGGAACTGGTACGGGCGGTGCCAGTAAAAGCGCTCGGTGTAGCCTTGCTGGGCGTGACCGAAGACGTCGGGACGTACCGCCTGATAGCCCTCGCGCTCGGTGGCCACGATGAGGCTCGACAGGCTCAGCAGGGCCACGGTCAGCACGCCGACCCCGCCCACCGCGGGCAGCCAGGCGCGGGAAGACCGGACCGGCAACCCACTCTGCCTGAGGCACAACACAAAGACCAGCAGCAACTGCGGATACAGCAGGCGCTCGCCCGGATTGACGATCTGCATGGCGGTGGCCGGCGCGAGCAGGCAGACGAGGCCGAGCGCGATGGCGGCCCACCGGAGGGCACGCAGATCGCCTGACTCGGTGCCCGGGCGCCGCAAGGCGCGGTATTGCCACGCGAGCAGCACCACGCACACCGCCAGGTTGACCAGGCAACCGCCCCAGAACAGCACCGGCCAGCGGCTCAGATCCGTGCCCTCGCCGATCATGAAGTTCTGATACGGCCCGGCCTTGCTCACGGTGTAGAGCTTGTAGGCAAGAAAGCGCAGGTCGCCATGGCTGACCGGCGCGTGCAGTTCCGGCATGGCGTCGTTGGACTTGGCCAGCAAGTACCACAGCGTCAGCGCAGCCGCAGGCAGCATGGCCATCGCGAATTGAACTCGCTCACGCCATGAGCCTTGCAAAGCCTGCATGCCTGCCATCACGCCGAAGGCCAGCAGGCAGAAGCCGTGGCACGCGAAGGCCGCAAGCGAAATGACGCAGACCACGACCGGCCGCCGCCGTTGTACGGGCGACAGGGACAGGTAGCCCATCAGCACCAGCAGGCCGCACTGGTAGTTCAGGTAGCCGCTCCAGAAACTGGAATTGCACACGATGCCGACCAGCAAGGCCGGATAGGCCAGCTCGGCTCGAAGCCGGTTGGCCACAACGAAGCGGTGGGCCACCAAAGCCGCCGCCACCAGGTACAGGGTCACCGTCCAGCGGCCTGCTGTGACGGGGTCGGTCACGAAATTCAGGGCTGTCATCACCGCCTGCGAGGTGACGTACGGAACCGGATAGTCCCGAAGGTAGAACACCGTGCTGCCCGTGCCGTCCAGCAAGGTCCGGGTGATGAAAGCCTGATAGGTCCACTCGTTGAAATCGGCAAAGGGCAGATAGCGGAACTGCCAGGTCACCAGGAGCAACAAGACGCCGTAGACCATCAAGGCGGGAACATGGGCGTGGCGCCAATGAAGGGACGGAAGAGCCGACGTGGTGTGTACCTGCATGATGCCGTCTCAACCTCGCCCGATGGCCTGTCCGTAGTGGGCCACACAGGCACCCAGACCGAACAGTTCCTGCGCTCGGCGGGCGCTTTGAGGCAGCCGCTCGGCCATGCGCGCCTGCATGGCCTGGGCCTCACGGACGGCAGCGACGAACTCTTCGTCCGAGTCGAACGACAGCACCCCCTCGAAGTGCCCTTGAACCCAGCGGATGAACGGGCTGCTGCGCGCGATCACGATGGGCACCGCGCCGATGGCCTCGAAGAACGCGCCACTGACCAGGGCCGAGTCGTCGGCATGCGGCAGGATGAGGGCGTCGAGCTGCTCCATCTCGGCGGCGAAGTCTTCCCGGCTCATGAAGCCGGTCACGAGCTCGATGGGCACCCCCGGCTCGCGTCGGGACAGGTGCGTGCGCAGCACCTGCTCGTAAGCCGGATCGGCCCGCCCCCGGATCCGCAAGGCGGGCCCGGAGGGCCACAGGTCGATGATGTGCTCGATGCGCTTGTACGGCCTCACGGCCCCGAGGATGCCCGCCCGCAAAGGCGCCGTCCCCGCAGCCCGCGCACGGCCGGCCTCGGCGGGCAACTGATCCCGGTAAAGGGGGTGCGGCAGGTAGGCCGCGCGGTAGCGGCCCGCATGGCTGGGGTCATGCACGACCCGTACATCGGCCAGCCGGGACAGCAGGCGGATGAGCCAGACGGAGAACGTGCGCCGCCAGCCTGTCAGGTCATGCACCGCGTGGTCGTGAACGAAGTAGACCAGTCGGGCCCGCATGACGAGCAGCACGACCGCATACACCATGAACTGTGCCAGCCCCGCCAGCCTGAGCCCGGCACCACGGTGCCCCTCGGAAAAGGCTCGCGCTTCGAGCCAGTGAACCAGAACGACGTTCTCAGGGTTGAACAGTCCCAGTGCGCGGCGTGACAGCAGGGTGCGAAACGACAGCGGCTGCACGTCGTAACCGCAGGCCGAGACGATGGCCTTCACGCGGTTGATGTACTCGTTCGTGTGGTTGACGAAGGGCGACACGTAGGCCTTTTTCATGACGGTCCAGTCTATCGAGCCGCCCCCCCGCGTCACCCCCGTCAACAGGGGTCAGATGTGAGCACGGTGTATGGCGAGGTGAGCGTGCGTCGCAGACGTAACAGTGTTTGCAGAACCCCCCTTTTTCCGGGGAGGAAACGAGGATGACGGGGCGGCAAGGTCCGCCGGTTGCTCCCGGCTGACGGCTTCCCTTTCTGGCACCCCATGACAGCACCCACTCTTCCCCATACGCCCTGGCATGCCACAGCGCAGATGCACCGCTGGGCCCCTGCGATCACCGGTCTGGCCCTGTTGATCATGTACTTCCCGACCTATCGGGCCCTGGACGAATTCATCTGGGGCGTGGTGGGTCAGGGGCACGGGCCGGTCATGCTGGCCCTGGCCCTGTGGCTGGCGTGGCAACGCTATCCACAACTCACGGCCGTTCGCGCCCGTCCTGCCACGGTCCCGGGGCTGCTCGTCCTGCTGATCGGGGGGCTCTGTTACGTGGTGGGTCGCTCGCAGGACGTGCTGTTCCTCGACGCGATCTCGCAGATTCCCGTGATCATGGGCGTGTTGCTGCTGCTGTGGGGATGGCAGGGCCTCAAGACCATGTGGTTCCCGATCTTCTTCCTGCTGTTCATCGTGCCCGTGCCCGGCTCCATCGTCGACGTGGTCACGGCACCGCTGAAGATGGGCGTGTCCTATGTCGCCGAGCACATTCTGTACGCGGCGGGTTACCCCATCGCACGGATGGGCGTGACGCTGCACATCGGACCGTACCAGTTGCTCGTGGCCGACGCCTGCGCCGGCCTCAACTCCATCTTCGCCCTCGAGGCCATTGGCGTCTTCTACATGAGCGTGGTCCAGCATGCGAGCCGGGCACGCAACATCCTGCTCGCCACCCTGATCATCCCGATCTCGTTCGCCTCCAACGTGCTGCGCGTCATTGCGCTGGTCCTCATCACCTACTACTTCGGCGACGAGGTCGGACAAGGCTTTGTGCACGACTTCGCCGGCATCCTGCTCTTCCTGGTGGCCACGGCCCTCACGATCGGCACCGATTCCGTGCTTGGTCTCTTTTTCGACCGCAAGACACACACCAAGGAGCGCACCGCATGAGCTGGGCCCGAGCAACTTCCGTGGCGATCATGCTGCTGCTGTTTGCAGCCGTGGCCCTCATCCTGCGGCCTTCGCTGAACGCGGCCGCCCCTGACCCCGACCTGGAGGCGCGCGTCCCCGCGGCCTTCGGTGCATGGCGTCTCTTGCCCAGCCCGCTGCAGCAGGTGTCCGTCGCCACCAAAGGCGTGACCTCGACCGACCAGCCGTACGACGAGGTCGTGTCCCGTACCTATGTCAATGACCGCGGGGACGCGGTGATGCTGGCGCTCGCTTACGGCAAGAACCAGCGCCAGGAAGTCAAGATCCACCGGCCCGAGCTCTGCTATCCCGCCCAGGGTTACAAGGTCAACTCGCTTCGACCGGTCACTTTTACCGGTATTGCTGACAGCCTCACTGGCAAGAATGTCACGGGCCAGCGCATGGTCGTGCATGCCCGCAACAGCATGGAAGTCGTCAGCTACTGGATCCGCATCGGTGACACCTACAGCAGCAGCCCCTGGCAGGTCCGCTGGCAGATCATGAAGGAGGGCCTGCAGGGTCGCACCACCGACGGCATGCTGGTGCGCGTGTCCCAACGCGTGCGCCCTGGCGAAGACCCCGCCCCCCATCACGCCTTGGTCGAATCGTTTGCCCGCGACCTGGTCGCCGCCGTTCCGCCTCAGACCCGCAGCTACCTCGTTCGATGAGTGCCGCCATGATCCTGCCCCGCGTCTCCATCGTCATCTGCAACCACAACTACGCCCGCTTCCTGGGAGACGCGATCTCCTCGGCCCTGACGCAGCGGCGCCGCGCTCACGAGGTGATCGTGGTCGACGACGGCTCCACCGACGACTCGCTGGCGATCGCCCGTCGCTTCGGCGATCAGATCGCGCTGGTCTCCCAGGCCAACGGTGGGCAGGTGGCCGCTTACAACACCGGCCTGAGCGCCGTCTCGGGCGACGTCGTGATCTTTCTTGACTCCGACGACCGGCTGAGACCCGACGCTGTGGACGCGGTCGCGCGCGCCATGGCGGACGAGGCCGTGGCGCGCGTGCACTACCGGCTGTCACTCATCGGCCCGGACGGCACCGCCAAAGGCCCGGTGATACCGAGCCAGATGGCCGAAGGCGACCTGGCCGACACCGTGCGGCGAGGCCGCCTCTTTTTTGCGGCCCCCGGCAGCGGCAACGCCTACCGGGTGTCGGCCCTGAGACGGCTCATGCCCATTCCGGCTCACCGACAGGACCGCCACGGCGCCGACTTCTTTGCCGGTTACGGCACGGCGCTGCTCGGCCGGGTGCGGGCCCTGCCCGAGGCGCTGGCGGAGTACCGGGTGCACAAGGACCAGGATCAGGTGAGCCTGTGCTTCGGGAACGCCCTGGGCACCACGCGGGTGGCGCTGCAGGCCAACCGCTATCGGCGGCTGCGGGCCTGGTTGGCCGTGGCGCTGCCCGGTGAGCGGCTGGCGCCGGAAGTGGCAGCCGACTTTTCGCTGCAGAAGCAGGCCTTTGCCAGCGCCATCTATGCGGCAACCTCGTACCAGGCCGGGCTGCGGGCCGGCTGGCAGGAGTGGCCCTCGCTCTGGCAATCGATCCTGTTGCGCGACTGTGGCTGGCCGGTCAAGTTGGGCCTGGCCGCTTGGGCCGTCGGCATCTGGCTGCTCCCGAGGCGGCTCGGGCTGCCTCTGGCCCGCTACGTCTGCAATCCATCCAGTCGAGGGGGTCGTCTGAGCGCCGCATCCCGGCCCTGACTGTCGCCGACGGCTGGCATACTTGCCCGCCATGATCCTGATCACTGGCGGCGCCGGCTTCATCGGCGGTAATTTCGTGCACCACTGGTTCGAGCGGGCTGCGGCCAATGGGCTGCAGGCCGAACCCGTGGTGGTGTTCGACAAGCTGACCTACGCGGGCAATCCGGCCACCATCGCCCGCTACCTGCAGTCCGGGCAGGCCACGCTGGTGCAGGCCGACATCGCCGACCGCGATGCCGTGCGCACCGCGCTGGCCACCCACCGCCCCCGCCTGATCGTGCACTTCGCGGCAGAAAGCCACGTCGACCGCTCCATCCACGGCCCGGGCGAGTTCATCCACACCAACATGGTGGGCACCTTCAGCCTGCTGGAAGAGGCCCGCGCGTACTGGGGTGCCCTGGAGGGGGACGCCAAGGCCGCCTTCCGCTTCCTGCACGTCAGCACCGACGAGGTCTATGGCTTGCTGGCAGACACCGACCCGGCCTTCAGCGAGACCACGCCGTACGCCCCCAACAGCCCTTACTCGGCGAGCAAGGCTGGCAGCGACCACCTGGTGCGCGCCTACCACCACACCTACGGCTTCCCGACGCTGACGACCAACTGCAGCAACAACTACGGGCCGTACCACTTCCCCGAGAAGCTCATCCCGCTGATGATCCTGAACGCGCTGGATGGCAAGCCCTTGCCCGTCTATGGCGACGGCCTGAACATCCGCGACTGGCTGTTCGTGCGTGACCACTGCGAGGCCATCTGCCAGGTGCTGGACAAGGGCCGCTGCGGCGAGACCTACAACGTCGGCGGCATCAACGAGATCAAGAACATCGACGTGGTGACCACCATCTGCCGCAAGCTGGACGCCCTGCGCCCGCGCGCCGATGGCACGAAGTACGAGAGCCTGATCACCTACGTGGCCGACCGCCCCGGCCACGACCGCCGCTACGCGATCGACCCCACCAAGATCCAGCGCGAGATCGGCTGGCAGCCGGCCGAGACCTTCGAGTCCGGCATCGACAAGACCGTGCGCTGGTACCTCGAGAACACCGAGTGGATCGACACCGTGCGCTCGGGCGCCTACCGCGAGTGGATCGCGAAGAACTACAGCGGCCGCCAGGGCTGAGCGGGGTCGCCATGCACATTCTTCTGCTGGGCAAGGGCGGCCAGGTCGGCTGGGAACTGCAGCGGGCACTGGCGCCGCTGGGCCGCGTCACCGGACTGGACCGCGAAAGCCCCGGCCCTGCCGAGGCCCCCGAGCTGCGCGCCGACTTCAGCCAGCCCGAGCAGGTGGCCGCGCTGGTGCGCGCGATCCGGCCGGACGTCATCGTCAACGCCGCGGCCCACACTGCCGTGGACAAGGCCGAGAGCGAACCGGACCTGGCGCGGGCGCTGAACGCCACCACACCGGGCCTCATCGCCCAGGTGGCAGCCGAACTCGGTGCGCTGCTCGTGCACTACAGCACCGACTACGTGTTCGATGGCAGCGGCACGGCCCCGCGCGACGAGACCGCGGCCACCGGCCCGCTGAGCGTGTACGGCCGCACCAAGCTCGAGGGCGAACAGGCGATCCAGGCCAGCGGCTGCCGCCACCTGATCTTCCGCACCAGCTGGGTGTACGCCGCACGGGGCGGCAACTTCGCAAAGACCATGCTGCGCCTGGCCGCCGAGCGCGACCAGCTCAAGGTGATCAACGACCAGATCGGCGCGCCCACCGGGGCTGACTTGCTGGCCGACGTCACCGCCCACGCCATCCGCACCGTGGCGGGCGGCCGCCACGACCTGCTCGGCCTGTACCACCTGGTGGCCGGCGGCGAGACCAGCTGGTTCGACTACGCCCGTTTCGTCATCGAATTTGCGCGCGAACGCGGCCAGCCCATCCGGGTGGCGCCTGAGGCCATCGAGGCGCTGCCCACCAGCGGTTACCCGACGCCCGCGCAGCGCCCGCTGAACTCGCGGCTGGACACCCGCAAGCTGCGCGAGGGCTTCGGCCTGACGCTGCCGCCGTGGCAGCACGGCGTCGAGCGCATGCTCACTGAAATCCTCGGGAGGGAATGAACATGGACAAGACCCGCAAGGGCATCATCCTGGCCGGCGGCTCCGGCACACGGCTGCACCCGGCCACCCTGGCCATCAGCAAGCAGCTGCTGCCGGTGTACGACAAGCCCATGGTGTACTACCCGCTGAGCACGCTGATGCTGGCCGGCATCCGCGACATCCTGCTCATCTCCACCCCCGCCGACCTGCCGAACTTCCGCCGCCTGCTCGGCGATGGCGGGCGGCTTGGCATCCGCATCGCCTAT
>JAJUHM010000087.1 GCA_029279925.1 Aquabacterium olei | reverse complement strand
GGCGCTGCAGGCGGGCTTCGTGCCCGAGGCCGCCGTGCCGACGGACACGGTGGACATCAACCTCGATGACCCGGCTGGCGAGGTCGACCCGTCCCTGACGGAGCTGGACATCAACCTCGACCTCCCGCCGCCCCCCACCGCCGGGCTGCAGCTGGTCCACCACATCCAGAAGGGCACGGCCTACCAGATGCTGACGCAGGGGGAGTGGAAGCGGGTGCGGCTGACGTGGGTGAGCGAAGGACGCACTTTCTTCATCTTCACGCAGGGCCACCAGCACAAACGGACCATTTCGCTGACGGCGCGTACGCTGGCCAAGATGTGCGACACCGGCCGCTTCAAGGCCTTCGAGCAAGCCGAACTGCTCGAACGGGCCACGATCCGGGCGCGCCGCCAGCTCGCCGCGCTGGGCGGAAGCGGACGCACCGCAGCCTGACGCCCCGGGGTCCGCCCCTCAGCGTGCCGCCAGGCGCCCCCTGACCATCTGCCGCGCTATGGCCGCCGCGTGCCCGAGGCTGGCAGGGTCGGCCCGGCCTGTGCCGGCCAGGTCGAACGCGGTCCCGTGATCCGGGCTGGTGCGAACAAACGGCAGCCCCAGCGTGACGTTCACCCCCTGGTCCAGCCCCAGGTACTTGACGGGGATCAGCCCCTGGTCGTGGTACATCGCGACCACCACGTCGAATTCGCCCGGGTGCCGTGGCGGATCGTGGCGCGCCCTCATGAAGACGGTGTCCGGGGCATAAGGCCCTCGGGCGTCGATGCCTTCCGCGCGGGCAGCCTCGATCGCGGGGCCGATGATGGTGATCTCCTCGTCCCCGAACAGCCCGCCCTCCCCGGCATGGGGATTGAGCCCCGCCACGGCAATGCGGGGCGCAGGCACGCCCCACGACGCCGCGGCCGCGTGGGTGATGCGCAAGGTCTCCAGCACGGCCGGCAGGGTGACCTGCTCGATGGCCTGCCGCAGACCGACGTGGATGGTCACCAGCACGGTCTTGAGCTGGTCGTTGGCGAGCATCATGCGCACCGGGGCGGGCGGCTGTCCGGGTGGTGCGCCCTCAGCCTGCAACAGTTCGGTGTGCCCGGGATAGGGCTCTCCGGCCAGTGCCAGCGCCTCCTTGTGCAGCGGCGCGGTCACGATGGCGTCGACCTGCCCCCGCTGCGCCAGGCGCACCGCGCCCCGGATGCACGCGGCAGCGGCCACGCCCGCTCGGACATCGACCTGCCCCACCGGCGCGGCCAGCAGGTCCGACGGCAGGCCGGCAGGCTGCCACACTGGCAGCACGTCGGGTGGCAGGCACCAGGCCTCCTCCACCGAATCGATCCGACGCACCCCCGTCGGGCCCTGCCCCTCCGACCGCACCCATAGAAGCGCCCGGGCCATGACAGCAGCGTCCCCCACGACGACCGCCTGCGGCCGGGCCTCGCCCATCCACCAGCGTGCGACGATCTCGGGGCCGATGCCACACGGGTCCCCCATGGTCACGGCAAGACGGACGTCGGGCAAAGCGGCGGGATCGGAGGGGTGGGGCATGGGGCGGCAACCGGTGAAGCGCACCTCGCAACCGGGTGCGCCCGGATATTGTGGGCTGGAAAAAGCGAATGCTGGCCCCGCGATTGCTACACTGCCTGCCTATGACATGGTTGGACGACATACGTTGGGACGACAAGGGCCTGGTGCCCGTGATCGCGCAGGAAGCTGCCAGCGGCGACGTGGTGATGTTCGCGTGGATGAACCGCGAGGCCCTGGCCGAGACCGCCAGGCTCGGTGAAGCCGTGTACTACAGCCGCTCCCGTGGCAAGCTGTGGCACAAGGGCGAAGAATCCGGGCACACCCAGAAGGTGCACGAGATCCGGCTCGACTGCGACAACGACGTCGTGTTGCTGAAAATCACGCAACTCGGGCACGAGCCCGGCATTGCCTGCCACACCGGTCGGCACAGCTGCTTCTTCCAGAAGCTCGACGAAGGCCAGTGGGTGAGCACCGATCCGGTGCTCAAAGACCCGGCCGAGATCTACAAGTGAGCGCCACGATGAGCGGCACCCTCCCCAATCAGATCGACGTGCTGGCCCGCGTGGCCGACGTCATCGCGTCGCGCCAGGGCGGCGACCCCGACAAGAGCTATGTTGCGCGCCTGTTTCACAAAGGCACGGACACCATCCTGAAGAAGGTGGGCGAAGAGGCCACGGAAACCGTGCTGGCTGCCAAGGACCTGGCGGCAGCGCCGGCTTCCGCCGAGGCCCGGCAGGCGCTGGTGGGCGAACTGGCGGATCTGTGGTTCCACTCGATGGTGGCCATGGCCCACCTGGGCCTCCGTCCCGAAGACGTCGTGGCCGAGCTGGCGCGGCGGGAAGGCCTGTCCGGCCTGGAAGAATTCGCCCGGCGCGGTCAGGGCGCACCCAAACCTGCGGCGTGAGTGATGGTGAGTGCGCAACGTCACACACTTGCCTCGGGGCGGGTCTACCATCCCGCTGTTGAAGGTGGCGCGTCCGCACTGGGCACACCGGTTTCCTGTAGTTAGCACGGCCGCTGGCCGTTTTGGAGAGAGAACATGGGTTCGTTCAGCATCTGGCACTGGTTGATCGTGCTGGTGATCGTCGTGATGGTGTTCGGCACCAAGAAGCTCAAGAACGTGGGCAGCGACCTCGGCGCTGCGGTCAAGGGCTTCAAGGACGGCATGAAGGACGGCGGCACGGCCGACCCTCAGCAGGTGGGCAATGCCACCCGCCAGGACGCCAACACCGTCGACGTCGACGCCAAGACCAAGTCGTGACCTTTCGCCCCTTGAAGGCCGCCGCGCTGTGGTGGTCCGGGGTCCTGCGCCATGATTGACTTCGGCATCGACAAGATTGCACTGATCGGCGCCGTCGCCCTGATCGTGCTCGGCCCTGAGCGCCTGCCTCGCGTGGCGCGGACTGTGGGCGTTCTGCTGGGCAAGGCCCAGCGCTATGTCTCACAGGTGCAAAGCGAGGTGAACCGCTCG
Organism: Aquabacterium olei; assembly: GCA_029279925.1. Classification (GTDB taxonomy): domain Bacteria; phylum Pseudomonadota; class Gammaproteobacteria; order Burkholderiales; family Burkholderiaceae_C; genus Aquabacterium; species Aquabacterium olei_A. The sequence goes on along the minus strand of JAJUHM010000087.1, from coordinate 8,069 downwards.
ATCGAGCTGGAAGAGCTGCGCAAGATGCAGACCGACATTTCGGACGCGGCGCGCAACCTCGGCGAGCAGGTTCAGCAAGGGCTCAACGACGCCAGCAGCGCGCTGTCCGGCGAAGACGTCGGCACCTCGTCGTCCTCCCAGGACGGCAGCTTCTACAACGACCTGACCCACACGCCGTATTACGGCAGCCCGCTGCCGGTGCGCAAGAACTGGCGACTCAAGCGCGGCGCCACGCCGCTCTGGTACAAGCAACGCCACGGCATCCGCCGCCATGTGCAGTCCGGCGCGGCCCGTGTGGCCCGCTTCCGTCCGGCTTCGGGCGCCTCTCGCCAACGCTGATCCACCGTGAGTGATCCCTCTCAACGCCCGGACGACACCACCGGCACCGAGCAACCGTTCGTCTCCCACCTCATCGAGTTGCGCGATCGCCTGATCCGCGCCCTGATTGCCGTCGGCGTGGCCTTCATCGCCCTGGCCATCTACCCCTCGCCGTCAGGGCTGTACGACCTGCTGGCCGCCCCGCTGGTTGCCAACCTGCCTCAAGGCGCCACCCTGATCGCCACCAACCCGATCTCGCCGTTCATGGTTCCCGTGAAGGTGACGATGCTGGCGGCCCTCATGCTCGCGCTGCCGGTGGTCCTCTATCAGATCTGGGCGTTCGTGGCGCCCGGCCTGTACAGCCATGAAAAGCGCCTGGTGTACCCGCTGATCATTGCCAGCACCGTGCTGTTCTTCGCCGGCGTGGCGTTCTGCTATTTCTTCGTGTTTGGGCAGGTGTTCAAGTTCATCCAGAGCTTCGCACCCAAGAGCATCACGGCCGCACCGGACATCGAGGCCTATCTGAGCTTCGTGCTCAACATGTTCCTGGCCTTCGGCGCCGCGTTCGAAGTCCCCGTGGTGCTGATCATCCTGGCCCGCATGGGCATGGTGTCGGTGGCCAAGCTGCGCGAGTTCCGCAGCTACTTCATCGTGATCGCCTTCGTCATCGCCGCCGTCGTCACGCCGCCGGATGTCGTCTCGCAGCTCGCGCTGGCCATCCCCATGTGCCTGCTGTACGAGCTGGGCATCTGGGGCGCCGCCCTGTTCGTCAAGCACACGCAGGCCCCCGACAGCGACACAGCGTCCGCCGCCGGGGCGGACCACTGAATCAGTCTTCCTCCTGATCCGGACGCTGCAGCGGCATCTTCGGGCGCTTGGCCGGCACGACCGTCAGACGGACGGTCTGCCCTTCGCGCAAGACCTCGACCGGCGCCGACTGCCCCGGCTTCAGCGAGGCCACGGCGTTGAGCAGCTGGGCGGTGTTGGCCACCCGGATGGCGTCCACCTTGAGCACGACATCGCCCGGATGCAGACCGCCACGCGCGGCGGGACCGTTCTGCAGCACCCCGGTGATCAGCACGCCTTCGCGCACAGGCAGGTTGAAGGTCTCGGCAATCTCCGGCGTCAGGTCACGCGGCTCGACGCCGATCCAGCCGCGGGTCACCTGCCCGTCCTTGATGAGGCTGTCCATCACCTGGCGCGTGGTCGACACGGGAATGGCGAAACCGATCCCCATGTTGCCGCCGGAGCGTGAGTAGATGGCGGTGTTGATGCCCACCAGATGGCCGGCCGCATCGACCAGCGCGCCGCCCGAGTTGCCCGGGTTGATGGCGGCGTCGGTCTGGATGAAGTTCTCGAAGGTGTTGATGCCCAGCTGATTGCGGCCGAGCGCACTCACGATGCCCGACGTGACGGTCTGCCCCACGCCGAAGGGGTTGCCGATGGCCAGCACGGCGTCGCCGACCCGCAGTTCGTCGGAGTCCCCGAATGCGATGTAGGGCAAGCGCTCCAGATCGACCTTGAGCACCGCCAGGTCGGTGTCAGGGTCGGTGCCGATGACCTTGGCGCGCGTCTTGCGGCCGTCGGTCAGCATGACCTCGATGTCGTCCATGCGGTCGATCACGTGGTTGTTCGTCAGCACATAGCCTTCTGGTGACACGATCACACCGGAGCCGACACCCGACTGGGGCTGGCTGTCCTGGTCACCGAAGAAGTAGCGGAACCAGGGATCCCGCGTGTGCGGATTGCGTGCACGGGTGTTGCTGGTGATCACGCTGACCACGGTGGGCGCGGCCAGGCGGGCGGCCTCGGCAAAGCTGCCCGGTGCCGGCGCGCTGGCCCGCACCCCGGGCGCCATGGACACGACCGTGGGCCCCGGCAATCCCTGCCGCCAGATCAGCGACTGGATCCACTGAGGTTTGAATGTGGACAGCACGAACAGCACCGCCACCGCGACCGTCACGGTCTGGGAGAAAATCAGCCAGGTTCTACGCATGAAAACATCACCGTCCGGAAAGGGACTGCCGTGATCGACAGAGACACCATGGTCGGCTACACCCAGATGCTGCTGGAGGCCGGCCGTTTCAAGGATTATGGGCCGAATGGGTTGCAGGTCGAGGGGCGACCTGCAATCCGCAAGCTGGTCACGGGGGTGACAGCCAGCCTGGCCCTCATCGAAGCCGCCATCCAGCAGGAGGCCGACGCCATCCTGGTCCACCATGGCCTGTTCTGGCGTGGGCAGGATGGCCGGGTGACCGGCTGGATGCGACAGCGCCTGGGCCGGCTGCTGGCCCACGACATCAGCCTCATCGCCTACCACCTGCCATTGGACGCCCACCCCAGCCTCGGCAACAACGCGCAGTGGGGACACAGGATGGGCCTGACGGCCGATGGACGCTTCGGCGACCAGGACCTGGGCTTCATCGGGCCCGCTCCCGACGACCTGACCCTGGACAGCCTGTCGGCTCAGGTGCGCGCTGCACTGGATCGGGAGCCGGTCGTGCTGCCGGGCGATGGGCGCCCGCTGCGTCGGGTCGCCTGGTGCAGCGGCGGTGCGCAGGGCCATTTCGAGCAGGCGATCGCCGCTGGCGCCGATGTGTTCCTCACCGGCGAGGTCTCGGAACCCCAGGCGCACTATGCGCGCGAAACCGGTGTCGCCTTCCTGGCCTGCGGGCACCATGCGAGTGAACGGTATGGCGTGCAGGCGCTGGGAGCCCACCTGAGTGAGCGTTTCGACCTCCAACATGTGTTCATCGACGTGCCGAACCCCGCCTGACCGTCCGCTTTGATCGGCTAAGCTCGCTGGATGGCGGTTTTTTATCCCTCTTCCGGTCGGGCCCTGATGCTCGGCGCGCTGGTCCTCGCCGTGTGCCCGCTGGGACAAGCAGCCCCTGTGCTGGCTCCGGCTTCGGATGCCGACACCCTCGTCTACGAGGCGCGTGAAGGCGACACGCTGATCGGGCTGGGTGAGCGCCTGCTGGCGCGTCCGCAGGACTGGCGGCGCCTGGCCGAACTCAACCGGATCGATGCGCCGCGGCGCATTCCGGTCGGCACGCGGCTGCGCATCCCGGTCAAGCTGCTCAAGCATGTTCCGCGCGAAGGAACCGTGCTGGCCGCCGTGGGCGAAGCCAGCCTTCAAACGCCGGGCGCGGCACAACGTGCCGTTCGCGCCGGCGATGCCGTGCCACCGGGCAGCCTGGTGCGGACGGCGGCCAACGGCTACGTCACGGTCCAGTTGGCCGATGGCTCGGTGCTGCGCATTCAGGCGGACACCGAGGCGCGCCTGGATGCTGCCCGTCAGTACGAGCAGGCCGGCTTCTTCGCCTCGGTCTGGGAGGTGCTGCGCGGCCGTGTCGAGGCGCTCGTGACCCACATGACCGGCGGGGAGCCGCGCTTTCAGGTGAAAACGCCGCAGGCCGTGCTCGGGGTGCGGGGCACCGAGTTCCGCGTCGATGCCGATGCCGCGCGTGGACAGACGCGCAGCGAGACCCTGACCGGCGCCGTCGCCGTGCAAGGCGGCCGCGGCGAGACCCTGATGCGCGCCGGCTTCGGCACGGTGACCCAGGCGGGCAGCGCGCCCAGCACCCCCCGCCCCTTGCCAGCGGCCCCCGATGTGTCTGCCCTTGCGCCACTGCAGGAGCGCATCCTGGTGCGTTTCCAGTTGCCCGCGGTGACACACGCGGTTGCTTACCGCGGTCAGGTTGCCGAGGACGAACGCTTCCAAGTCGTGCGAGGTGAAGTCACCAGCGCCACGCCCCAGTTGCGCTTTGCCGATCTGCCCGACGGCGATTACGTCCTGCGGGCGCGCTCCATCGATGCACAGGGACTGGAAAGCGCCGATGCCATCCACCGGTTCCGACTGAAGGCAAGGCCGGAGGCGCCGATTGCGGCCGCGCCAGCACCGGGCTCGAAGTGGCGGACGGCCTCGGTGCCATTCAGCTGGGCAGCCCATCCCCAGGCCTGGCGCTACCGGCTTCAGGTGGCAACGGCGGCCGACTTCCAGCAGCCGCTGCTGGACCGGGACGACCTGACCGAGACCACCCTGGACGTGGCACTGCCGCCCGGCGACTACCACTGGCGCGTGGCCACCACGGCGTCGGGTCAGGACCGCGGTCCCTGGGGCGACGCACAACGGTTCTCGGTGCGCCCGCAGCCGGCCGCCCTGCCCCCGCCCCAGGTGACAGACGACACCCTGGCCTTCCAGATGCAGGGCGAGCCGGGTCAGGTCTTCGAACTCCAACTGGGGCGAGATCCGGGTTTCGCGGAGTTGGTCGCATCCGAGCGGACCACCGAGTCTCGCATCGTGCTGCCCAAGCCGCAGGAGGGCGGGACTTTCCACGTGCGCTACCGCGCACTGGACCCCGACGGTTTCATCGGTCCATGGACGGCGCCCCAGCGCCTGGCCCTGCCTGCCTGCGTGCGCAGCGGATCGGGTGATTGCCTGCAAGCCGGCAACCGCTTCGCGGTCTCGCCCCCCTGAACCACGGCAAACGCCTTGCTGTTGCCCATCCCGCTCAGCGCCGACCGCACCTCCCTCGCCACGCGGCCCTCATGGCAGCGCGAATGGCGCTGGCTGAGCCTGGCCCTCGCGCTGTTGGCGGCATGGTCCAGCTGGGGACACTGGACCTGGCGGCTGGACCAGACGGTTCACGACGCGGCCCAGATGACCTGGACCCACCCGGCGCCTCAGGACATCGTCATCGTCGCCATCGACGATGCCAGTCTCGAGGCGATCGGCCGCTGGCCATGGCGGCGCGCCATCCATGCCCAGGTGATCACCCTGCTCACAGAGGCGCGTCCGCGGTCCGTTCTCTACAACCTGTTGATGACGGAACCCGACACCGACCCGCTGCAGGACGGGTTGATGGCCGACGCCTTGCGGCGCAACGGTCGGGTGGTGCTGCCCGTCGGTCACGCCGTGGACACCCTGGGCCAGGGCCATGAGCTGCTGCCCCTGCCGGCATTCCGCAGCGCGACCACCCTCGCCCACGCCGATGTGACGCTGGACGTGGACGGGGTGCTGCGCCACGCCTGGCTGCACGCAGGCACCCCCTCGCGGACCTATCCCCACCCTGCCCTCGCGCTGATGCAGGTGGGGGCGGCGGCAGGACCGATGCCCGCCGCGGTCCACCCTGGCAGCGACAGAACCGAGGTCGGGTGGCAGCGTGCCGACCGGGTCGCCATCCGCTACCTCGGGCCTCCGGGACGGATGCAGCAGGTGTCGGCGGCAGCCCTGCTGCGAGGCGAGGTGCCGGCCAGCACCTTCACGGGTCGCGACATCCTCGTGGGGGTGACCGCCCGCGGCCTGGCAGACACCTTCCTCACACCCGTGACAAGCCAGAGCACCGGGATGCCCGGCGTCGAGGTCTCCGCCCAGTTGCTGGCCAACCTGCGACAAGGCGGGATGCTCTACACGGTGCCACGTCCGGCCCAGGCTGCGGCGAGCGCCGCGCTGGTGTTGCTGCTGGGCTGGTCTTTCCGCACCGTCACACCGCGGCGCGCCCTGGCCCACGCCGTGTCGCTCTCGGCCGCCGTGCTGCTTGCCTCGTGGCTGCTGATGGCCGCCGACATCTGGTGGGCGCCGTTCAGCACCGTTCTGGCCTCGCTCCTGGCCTACCCTGTGTGGAGCTGGCGTCGGCTCGAGGCGACGGCGCGGGCCTTGCAGGACGAGCTCGACCTCATCGCGCACGACCCGGTTGCAGCAGCCAGCCGTCCTCCCTCGTCGGCTGCCGGGGACTTGCTCGACCAGCGCACCACCGCCCTGAGGCAGGCCGGTGCGCAACTGCGGGTGGCGCGACAAATGCTGGCCGACACGCTGGCTGCCCTCCCGGATGCCGTCTTCGTCACCGATGCCGAGGGGCGGGTGAACCAGGCGAACCGGCAGGCCGCCTTGATGAGCGGCTCGGCCACGCCGTCCGACCTTGCCGGCCGCTCCCTCGTCGAGGTGCTGGCGCCTCTGGTTCCCAGCGAGGCGCCCACATGGGATCTCCTGCTGCAGAAGGTGGCATCCGGCTCCGATCCCATCGCAGGGGACACCGGTGGCGCGCCCCGCACCACGGGAAGCGCACCGACGGTGACCACAGAGGCCATCGACCCCAACGGGCGACAGTATCTGGTGCACCTGGTTGCGATGCAGGCACCGCCGCACCCGGATGACGACGAAGGCTGGCCGGACTGGCCCGCTCCGCCCAACGGGGTCATCGTCTGCGCCACCGAGTTGACGGAGCTGCGCCGCGCGGAAATGCAGCGCCAGGAACTGCTCGGCTTCATTGCCCATGACATCCGGTCTCCCCAGGCCTCGTTGCTGGCCCTGGTGGAGTTGCAGCAGATGGGCCACGGCCCCAGCCCTGACGAGGCCCTGCAGCACATCGAGAGCCTGGCACGCGGCACGCTCGACCTGTGCGAGGAACTGCTCCAGGTCATGCGCGCGGAGAACCGCCCGGTGTCGCTCCAGGCAACGGATCTGCATTCCCTGGCCGACGAGTGCATCGACGAAGTGAGCCTGCGAGCCCGGCTGAAGCACGTTCAGCTGCAGCGCAACTGGGATGGCGAGACGCGTCATCCAGCGGTCGTGGACGACTACCTCGTGCACCGCGCGTTGGTCAACCTCCTGGGCAACGCGGTGAAGTTCAGTCCGGAGCACAGCGTCGTGACGGTCTCCATCTCGATGCAGGACGGCCATCACGTCCTGACCGTCACCGACCAGGGCCCCGGCATCCCCCAGTCGGAACTGGGCAGGCTCTTCCGTCGCTACGAGCGACTCGAGCAAGGCCGCCCGTCACGGCTGCCCCCGGGGATCGGCCTCGGTCTGGTGTTCATCGACACGGTCGCGCGCCGGCATGGCGGCCGGGTGACGGTGACGAGCGAGCCCGGCCAGGGTGCGCGCTTCGCGCTGTGGCTGCCAGGCGCCCCGCCCCGCCCTGACGCCACCGTGTGAGGGCAAAAGCCCCCCGTGGGCAGGGCAAGGGCAGAGTCGGATTGCAGGGGCGGGTGTCAGTGCGCCAGCACCTGCTCCAACTCGGCAAAGCTGCGCGAATGCAGATCGGGCTCGATCGCCGTCTGCATGGCCAGTTCCAGCCGACGTGCGGAGAACAGCCCGCGCAGGGTCAGCTCCTGGCCCTTGCGTTGCGTGACGATCAGATAGCGCAGGCCATGCTCCTTCAGCGTGGCCGCCACGTCACCCAGGCAGGCATGGCGCACGCTGTGCAGGTCGACGGTTTCCCAGAGGTGAACCGGCGTCATGACGTCGGCCAGGGTCAGCTCGTGATGGGGCATCTGGTGACGCGAGGCGCGCAACACCGGTCGCTCCCCTTGAATGTCTTCTGCCGTGGCCATGCCGACCAGCTTGCCATCGGCGCCGGAGACGAACACCATGCGCACCCCGGCGCGCATCATCAGGTGCAGGGTCTGGGGCAGGTTGTCGAGGTGGCTGGCGACCACGCACGGTCCGTGGTGCAAGTCGGTGATCAGGCTGAGCGCCGGGTCCTCGGGCCGCGCAATGCGCGCCACGCGAGGCAGGCTGGGTGCCTGGGACAGGCCGACGAGGTCGAGGGATCTGAAGCCTTGGCGAACTGGCATGTCACGCTCCTTTCGCGCTGGTCCGCTGCCCTGGCGGCCTGCCCTGCCGATCTCGACAGGCTTCTGTCCACGGAAGCCCATTCTTCGAGCGTGCCCTCCACGGCCTCGGCATAGCTGATGAGGAACACGCCCGTGTCGTCCAGGAGCAGGCCCAGCTCGCGCACGAGGAGCAT
>JAJUHM010000086.1 GCA_029279925.1 Aquabacterium olei | reverse complement strand
GAAGACGACACCGCCGCCACGCCAGCGGTGCTGCGCGCGCGGCTGCACGAGCTGGTGCCCGAGTACGCGCCGCGTTGAGCGGCGGCATCCGGGGAGATCAGCGCGCGGGCAGGAACTCGTCGATCTGCTGCAGCAGCGCCGGCATCTGAACCGGCTTGGTCAGGTAACAGCTCGCGCCGGCGGCCAGGGCCGCGTCGATCTGCTCGGGCATGGCGTCGGCTGAAATCACGATCACCGGGATGCCCTGCGTCTCAGGCTGGGCCCTCACCCGCTGCAGCATCGACAGGCCAGGGGCATCGGGCAGGTTCATGTCGAGCAGGATGAGCTCGGGGCGCGCCGCGCCCTGGGTGTGGAGCGATGCCAGGGCCTCCTTCACGGTGGTGGCCACCTGCAGGGCCACCCAGGGCCGGGTGCGCAACGCGGCGCGGATCACCTCGGCATTCGTGGCGTTGTCTTCCACCAGCAGCACGTGGCGGGGCGGGGCCGTGGTGGCGTCCGGCCGTGTGGGCACCGGGCGCGTGCCCGGCGTGGCCGCGGTGGGCGCCGCGGCGGTCATCACCGCAGCCGGCAGGCTGAGGGTGAAGGTGGAGCCTCGCCCTTCCTCGCTGCGCACCCGCAGCTCGCCGCCCATGAGCTGCGCCAGGTGCCGCGTGATCACCAGCCCGATCCCGGTGCCATCGGGCACCAGCGACTCCCGCCCCAGTCGGTTGAAGGGCTGGAACAGCTGGGCCTGCTGCGCATCGCTCATGCCCATCCCGGTGTCGGTCACGGCGATCTCCACGCGCGCGGCCCCGGCGGCAGGGCGCACCACCTGCACCTCGATCCGCACGGTGCCACCACGGCGGTTGTACTTGATCGCGTTGCTCAGCAGGTTCGTCAGGATCTGACGCAGGCGGGTGGGGTCGGCCTGCACCACACAATCGGCGGCCAGCTGGCTGGGCCAGGTCAGCGTGACCCGCTGCTGTCGGGCCTGCGTCTCGACCAGGCTGCCGACCGCCTTCAGTGCTTCGGCCACCGCCACTGGCCGGGTGTCCAGTTTCACCTGGCCGGCATCCAGCCGCGAGATGTCGAGCACGTCGTCGATCATGTCGAGCAGGTGCCACCCAGCCTGCTGGATGGCCTCCAGGCGGGTACGCTGCGCGGCGGGCAGCGGGTGACCCTGATCAAGCTCCATCACCTGCGCGAACCCTAGCACCGCGTTCAGCGGGGTGCGCAGCTCGTGGCTCATGCGGGAGAGGAAGGCGCTCTTGGCCTGGCTCGCCGATTCCGCTGCGGCGCGCTGGGCACGGGCCTCTTCCATCGCCGCCTGGATGCGGCGCGCGTTGCCCGTCATCACCAGCAGCAGCGATCCCAGCGCCGCCGCCAGCGCTGTGCCCCCGACGGCCAGCACCCAGGTCACCCGCCCGGTGGACAGGGGCACCGGCCCGTGGGCCCACACCAGCAGGCGCCAGCGTGCGCCGGCGAACTCCAGCGGCAGGCGGTGCTGCAGGCGGGTGCCCGGCGGTGGGGCACCCCGGGGGCACCGATCGGCGCCGGCCAGCACCTGGACGCCGTCCTCATGCTCGTCGAGCAGACACGCAGCCAGGTAGGCGGGCATGCCGCGCAGCATGGCGCGGACCGCATCGTCCATCCGAAGCGTCAGGAACACGGCGCCCCGCGTGGCCTGCACCCGCGCCTGGGGGGTGTAAGGCTCGCCGTCATAGACCGGCAGGTAGATCACCACCCCTTGTTGAAGGCCCGACTCCTGTGCGAGCCGGAAGCCACGGGTGGCAGTGGCCTGGTCCTCACGCCGGGCGCGGTCGAATGCCGCCCGGGTCACCGGGCGCGACAGCACATTGAAGCCCAGGGCGGCCCGGTTGCGGTCCATCGGCTCGAGGTAGCGCAGCAGGACCAGCTCCGCGCCGGAAGGCGGGCGGCGCTCCAGGCCGTCGAAGGCCACGTAGTCGGGCACCCCGTTGGCCCGCATGTGGCCTTCGAAAACCCGCACCTCGTCCCGCATCACGCGCTCGGCCCAGCCGATGCCCTGCACACCCTGCAGCGTGTTGAGCCAGTAGCGGGTGGCCCGCCGGAACTCGTCGGCCTCCACCACATTGGATGCGGCATACACGCTGCGCATGGCCTCCAGCGCGTCCCGGTAGGCCGTCAGCTGCAGCTGAAGCGAATGGACGGTTTCCGTCACGTCGTGCGCAAAGACGTCTTGTTCGCGGGCCTGCTGCCAGTCCTGCAACTGCCGGATGGTGAAGGCCAGCACCACGGCGGCAAGCGCCAGCGGCAGGCCCACCGTCAGTCGCCGTGCACGCCAGAGCGCTTCCGGGCGCCCCACCAGCGTCAGCATCAGCGGCGCCCCGACCAGCACGCCCATCATGTCGCCCCCCCACCAGCGCAGCCAGGTGGCGGGCACGGCCGACGCCGGCAGGAAGCCCAGCACCGCCAGGCTGCTCACCGAGACCGTGGCGCTCACCACACAGGCAACCGGTCCGGCCAGCAACAGGAAGCGACCGATCTCGACGGGACGGCTCAGCTCCAGCGCCCGCCACGATGGCCCCTGAGTCAGCCGTGCTGCCAGCCAGACCTGCAGGGCGGCGCCGGTGCCGCTGACGACGGCTTGAATGGCGGCGTGCACCGTCAGCATGCCGGTCGTCGTGATCTGCAGGGTGGCCACCACCGTCATGGCGCCCAGCCCGACCGGCAGCGCCATCGAACGGCCCCATCCCAGCACGGCAGCCAGCCCCATCCCGGCGGCGAGGTACAGCGGGGACGTCACATGCCCCGGCGCGGCCAGCCACAGGGTGACCAGGGCAGAGGTGGTGTAGATCAGCCAGGTCAGCAGGCCGCGCAGCCAGTCGGTGGGCAGGGTGGGGCGGGTGCGCATCGCGCAGGAGGAGGGCGTGGCCAGCCCTTGTTGTCTTGTAATGCATTCAACCTTAGCACCCGCTGACCCGTTTGTGTCACGGGGCTTTCGCAGTCCCGTTCAGCGCGCTTCTGTACCCGTCTTCTAGACTGGTGCCCGCCATCTTCAGGAGAACCCGACCATGAACCGACTTGTCCGCGGCCTTGCTCCGCTCGTGCTTGGCCTGGCTGCATGGGGTGCCGTCGCACCCGCAGCCCATGCCGAGGCCCCGCAGCAGAAGACCCAGGTGCCCGGCTACTACCGTCAGATGGTTGGCGCTTTCGAGGTCACGGCCCTGTACGACGGCCAGATCATGCTGGACCAGAAGCTGTTGAAGAACGCGTCGGCGACGGACATCCAGAAGCTGCTGGCCCGGCAGTTCCGCGTCTCGCCCACGCCCACGGCCGTCATCGCTTTTCTGATCAACACGGGCGAGCGACTCGTGCTGGTCGACGCGGGGGCTGGCCGCTTCTTCGGCCCCACGCTGGGCCAGGTCGTGCCCAGCCTGAAGGCGGCCGGCTACCAGCCCGAGCAGGTCGACGTCGTGCTGCTGACCCACCTGCACGGCGATCACGTCGGTGGGCTGGTGCAGGACGGCCACGCGGTGTTCCCGCGGGCGACCGTCTTCGCCTCGGCCGGCGAGGCCGCCCACTGGCTGAGCCCCGAGGTGGCGTCCCGGGCGCCCGAGGGCGCGCAGCGCTTCTTCCAGATGGCGCGGGATGGCGTCGCCCCCTACGTCCAGGCGGACCGTTTCAAGACCTTCACCGGCGATGCCGAGATCCTGCCGGGCATCGCCCCCGTCCTGTCCCACGGCCACACACCCGGGCACACCAGCTACCTCCTGCGTTCGCGCGGGCAGCAACTCCTGGTCTGGGGCGACATCGTGCACAACGCCGCCGTGCAGTTCGCGCGGCCGACCGTCACGATCGAGTTCGACTCGGACAGCCGCCAGGCCCTCGCCACCCGTCTCAAGCTGCTGGGCTGGACGGCCCGGGATGCGCTGATGGTGGCGGGCGCCCACCTGCCGTTCCCGGGTCTGGGTCAGATCCGGGCCGAAGGCAAGGGCCGCTTTGCCTGGGTACCACTCGACTATGCGCCGGTCGCACCCTGATCGCGTCGAAAGCGGGCAACTCATGCCCTTATTCGCGACCGACGGGGTGCGCCCGACCCTATACTGACCAGTCATTCAGCAGTGCCGCGCAGGCGGGCTGCGACGCTGGTTTCACAAGGCAATGATGGCCATGACCTCCAAACTCAAGATCGCGGGCTGGGTTGCGCTGGGCGCCCTGGCCGGCGGCCTCACGACCCTGCAATTCGGGGCCACGGCCCGCAACTCGGTGGCGCCGCTGCCGCTGGAGGAAATGCAGCAGCTCGCGGCCGTGTTCGGCATGATCAAGACCGACTACGTCGAGCCGGTCGACGAGAAGAAGCTGATCAGCGATGCGATCGGGGGCATGGTGTCCGGGCTGGACCCGCACTCCACCTATTTCGACAAGACCAGCTTCAAGGAATTCCGCGAGGGCACGACCGGTCGCTTTGTCGGCGTCGGCATCGAGATCGGCATGGAAGACGGCCTGGTCAAGGTCGTCTCGCCCATCGAGGGATCGCCCGCCTTCCGTGCCGGCATGAAGAGCGGCGACCTGATCACCAAGATCGACGACACCTTCGTCAAGGGCCTCACCATGGACCAGGCCGTCAAGCGCATGCGCGGCGAGCCCAACACCAAGGTGGTCCTGACCATCTTCCGCAAGACCGAGAACCGCACCTTCCCCGTCACCATCGTGCGCGAGGAAATCCGGGTGCAGTCGGTCCGCACCAAGATGATCGAGCCCGGCTATGGCTGGGTGCGCATCAGCCAGTTCCAGGACCGGACCGTCGACGACTTCGTCACCAAGGTCAACGCGCTCTACAAGGAAGACCCCAAGCTCAAGGGCCTGGTGCTCGACCTGCGCAACGACCCGGGTGGGTTGCTCGAGGGCGCGATCGCGATCTCTGCCGCCTTCCTGCCCAAGGACGTGGTGGTCGTGTCGACCAACGGCCAGTTGCCGGAATCGAAAGCCACCTTCAAGGCCCGCGCCGAGGACTATTCGCGCCGCTTCGGCACCGATCCGCTGGCCAAGCTGCCGGCCGCGCTCAAGAGCGTGCCGCTGGTGGTGCTGGTCAACGAAGGGTCGGCCTCGGCATCCGAAATCGTCTCCGGTGCCCTGCAGGATCACAAGCGTGCCGTCATCATGGGCGGGCAGACCTTCGGCAAGGGCTCGGTGCAGACCGTGCGTCAGCTGACGGCCGACACCGCCCTCAAGATCACCACGGCCCGGTACTACACACCGAACGGCCGATCGATCCAGGCGCGTGGCATCGTGCCCGACGTGATGGTGGACGAAACCGCCGAGGGCAACCTGTTTGCCGCACTGCGCATGCGCGAAGCCGACCTGGAAAAGCACATTGCCAGCGGCCAAGGCAAGGAAGAGAAGGACGCTGCCCGCGAGAAGGCCCGCGAAGAGGCGATGAAGAAGCTGGAAGAGCTGAACGGCAACGGCAAGAAGAACGAGCCGCCCAAGCCGCTGCCCGAGTTCGGCTCGGCCGAAGACTTCCCGCTGCTGCAGGCGCTCAACCAGCTCAAGGGCAAGCCGGTCGCCGTCTCCAAGACCATGACCGAGCGCAAGCCGGAAGAGAACAAGGCGCAGTGAACGACGACCAGCGGCTGCGCTACAGCCGCCACCTGCTGCTCGACGAGTTCAGCGAAGCGGCGCAGGACCACCTCCTGGCCAGCCGGGCCCTGGTGATCGGCGCCGGCGGGCTGGGCGCCCCCGCACTGCTGTACCTTGCCTCCGCAGGGGTGGGCGCGCTCACTGTGGTCGATCCTGACGAGGTCGACCTCACCAACCTGCAGCGCCAGATCGCCCACGCCACCGACCGCGTCGGCCAGCCCAAGGTGCAGTCCGCGCAGACGGCGCTTGCGGCGCTCAACCCCGGTGTTGAGGTCGAGGCCCTGCACACGCGGGCCGACGAGGTCCTGCTGCGCCGTGAGGTGCCGCGCGCGCAGGTGGTGCTCGACTGCACCGACAACTTTGCGACCCGGCAGCTCGTCAACCGCATCTGCCATGAGGTTGGTGTGCCGCTGGTGTCGGCGTCGGCCGTGCGCTTCGATGGGCAGATCAGCGTGTTCGACCCGCGAGACGCGGCCAGCCCGTGCTATGCCTGCCTGTTCCCGCCTGACACCCCCCCTGAAGAGACCCGCTGCGCGCTGCTCGGCATCTTCGCGCCCGTGGTGGGCATGATGGGCGTGATGCAGGCCGGCGAGGCGCTCAAGCTGCTGCTGCAGTCAGGACCCGAGGGCGCCTGGCCGGGACACCATGGTCTGGCGGGTCGCCTGTTGATGCTCGACGGGCGCAGCTGGCGCTGGACCGAGTTGCGTGCACGCCGCCAACCGGGCTGTCCGGTGTGCGGCCAGGCCCACGCCGACGCCAGCCACTGAGGGGCGGCCACTGAGGGGATTTCGCAACTGTGGGCCGACTTGTGCGCAGATCGGCGCATCGGTCGCGCGGTGCGGGCGCATACTGGTTCCCCGACCCTTCGGGTTCGGGCGTGTGGGAAACCCCTCCTCAGGATCGCCAGCATGAACAACCCCAAAGAGCTGCTCGAACGCAACTTCCCCACCGCGGACCAGGACGTCCGCCGTGCCCCCAAGCCGTCGCTCTACGGTGGCCCCGACAGCAGTTACGACCTGGCTTTCGCCGACCCCGAGTTTCTGCTGCACCCCGAACTGCGCCCCGTGCGCATGCAGCTCGAACTGCTCAAGCCCGAGATGGTGCAGCGCGACGAGCAGATCGAATCCACGATCGTGCTGTTCGGCAGCGCCCGCATCCTGCCGGCTGACGCGGCCCAGGCCCGCCTGCAGGAGGCCATGGACCTGCCGCCCGGCCACGAGCGGGACTTCGCGGTGCGCCAGGCACAGCGGCACCTCGACATGTCGCGCTATTACGAAGAGGCGCGCGCCTTTGCCGCCCTGGTCACCACCGCCTCGGCCCAGCTCGATGCACCCATCTACGTCGTCACCGGCGGCGGCCCGGGTGTGATGGAAGCCGGCAACCGCGGGGCCCACGAGGTGGGCGGCAAGAGCATCGGCCTGAACATCGTGCTGCCGCACGAGCAGGAGCCCAACCCCTACATCACGCCGCGGCTGTGCTTCCAGTTCCACTACTTCGCGCTGCGGAAGATGCACTTCCTGATGCGCTCGGTGGCGCTGGTGTGCTTCCCCGGCGGCTTCGGCACGCTTGACGAGCTCTTCGAGGTGCTCACGCTGATGCAGACCGGCAAGTGCCGCAAGCGTCCGGTGCTGCTGTTCGGCCGCGAGTTCTGGACCAAGCTCATCAACTTCGATCACCTGATCGAAACCGGCCTGATCAGCCCGCAGGACGTCAACCTGTTCCGCTATGTCGAGACCGCAGACGAGGCCTGGGCCACGCTGCAGCGCGTCTACGGGCTCGGCCAGCCGGCCAACGACACCGCCTGCGGCTGGTGAGGCCGGTGCGCGGCTTCGGGGCGTCGTCTTGCCGCCCCGCGCCTGCGCCACAAGGGCTACAACCTGCGGGGCCGTCATCCGATAAACAGCCATGACCCCCTCCGGCAAGACCGCCCTCATCCTCACCGGCGGCGGCGCGCGTGCCGCCTACCAGGTCGGCGTGCTGCAGGCCCTGCAGCACATCCGCCACGAGTGCGGCGAGCCGCGGCGGCGCAACCCCTTCCAGATCATCTCCGGCACCTCGGCCGGCGCGATCAATGGTCTGGCGCTCGCCTGCCGTGCCGACCACTACGACCTTGCCGTGCGCGCCATGGTCGAGGTCTGGCGTGATTTCCGCTCCGAGCAGGTCTACCGCTCCGACTCCTTCGGGGTCATCCGCACTGGGGCGAAGTGGCTGACGCTGTTCTCGCTGGGTTGGGCCCTGGCCCGCTGGCGTCGCGCCCGGCCCCGCTCGCTGCTCGACAACGAGCCCCTGCGCGACTTCCTGCCCACGCTGTTTCGCACCGACCGCCTGCCTCGGCTCATGGCCGAAGGGCACCTGGATGCCGTGGCCGTGTCCGCCTCGAGCTACACCACGGGCGAGCACGTCACGTTCTATGACAGCGCCCAGCCCGTCGCGCCCTGGACGCGTTCCCAGCGGCTGAGCGTCCAGTCTCCGCTTGGGCTCGACCATCTGATGGCGTCTTCGGCCATCCCCTTCGTCTTCCCGGCCGTGCGGCTGTCGGTGGATGGCCGTCCGCACTGGTTCGGCGATGGCTCCATGCGTCAGGCTGCCCCGATCTCGCCCGTCATCCACCTGGGTGCTGACCGGGTGCTGGTCATCGGGGCCGGTCGCCTGCACGAGCCGCCCGCGGCACGCCACGCCGCTGCGGACTATCCCAACCTGGCGACCATCGCGGGTCACGCGATGTCGAGCATCTTCCTCGATGCCCTGGCCGTCGACATCGAGCGCCTCCAGCGCATCAACAAGACCCTGGCGCTGCTGACGCCCGAGCAGCGGGCGCAGTCGGCACTGCGGCCGGTCGATGTGCTGGTGATCGCGCCCAGCCAGCGCATCGACGACATTGCGGCGCGCCACCTGTGGGCCTTGCCTCCTGCCGTGCGCGCCATGCTGCGCGCCGTGGGCGTGTACGGCAGCGGGCGCAGCGCCCGCGGTACGGCGCTGGCCAGTTACCTGCTGTTCGAATCCTCGTTCACCCGCGAGCTGATCCAGCTGGGCTTTGCCGACGCACTGGCCAAGCGCGACGAAGTCGAGGCCTTTTTCGGCTGGCGGCGACAGCCCCCGTCCGCGCACGGGCCGGCGGGCCTGCGTCTGGCGGTCGAGCCGGATGACGCCGCCCCGCAGCCTTTACACCCTTGAGTGCCTGTGCTAGAGTAGAGAGCTTCGCCCTTTAATGGGTGGAGAAGTTCTTTTCCCTTCGAAAGGTCTCAACATGTACGCGGTCATAAAAACCGGCGGCAAGCAATACAAGGTTGCTGCTGGCGAAAAAATTAAAGTAGAACAGATTGCTGCGGAAGTTGGCCAAGAGATCGTGATCGACCAGGTTCTGGCAGTCGGCTCCGGCGCTGAACTCAAGGTTGGTTCCCCTCTGGTGGCTGGCGCAACCGTCAAAGCAACCGTGGTGGCCCATGGCCGTCACGACAAGGTCCGCATCTTCAAGATGCGTCGCCGCAAGCACTACCAGAAGCGCCAAGGTCACCGTCAGAACTTCACCGAGCTGGAAATCAGCGCCGTGAACGCCTGATCTCGCGCCTTCATCGTCTAACTTCAGTACCCAAGGAGCAGATCCATGGCACAGAAAAAAGGCGGCGGTTCCACACGGAACGTCCGCGACTCGCAACCCAAGATGCTGGGCGTGAAGGTGTTTGGCGGCCAAGTCGTGTCCGCTGGCTCCATCATCGTCCGTCAACGCGGCACCCGCTTCCACGCTGGCACCAACGTCGGCACCGGCCGCGACCACACGCTGTTCGCCCTGGTGGACGGCACGGTGTCGTTCGCTGTCAAGGGCGAGCACAACCGCAAGACCGTCGTTGTCACGCCGGTCTGAGGTCGCATGATCCCGCGGGCTGGCGCCGTGCCTGCCCGTGCTCGAAGCCCCGCTCTGTCGGGGCTTTTGTTTTTTTGAGGGCCGCTGCCATCCGCAGCCGGTCCTGCTTCGACGGGCCTACCCGGGCCTGTCTGCCGGCGGCCGCACCCTTCGCGCCGCATACCCGCGAGATAATGGCGGTTTTCGCGCTCGCTTCCAGGTCAGGACACCTCCCATGAAATTCGTCGATGAAGCCACCATTGATGTGGCTGCCGGCAACGGCGGCAGCGGTTGCATCAGCTTCCGTCGCGAGAAGTTCATTCCCTTCGGCGGCCCCAACGGTGGCGATGGCGGGCGGGGTGGTCACGTCTATGTCGAAGCCGACCGCAACATCAACACGCTGATCGACTATCGCTACAAGCGCCGCTTCGATGCC
The DNA here is from genome assembly GCA_029279925.1 of Aquabacterium olei. Taxonomy (GTDB): domain Bacteria; phylum Pseudomonadota; class Gammaproteobacteria; order Burkholderiales; family Burkholderiaceae_C; genus Aquabacterium; species Aquabacterium olei_A. The sequence goes on along the minus strand of JAJUHM010000086.1, from coordinate 1,180 downwards.
CGCAATGGCGAGCAGGGCCGAGGGTCCGATCAGTTTGGCGCCGCGGGTGAAGACATCGTCCTGCGTCTGCCCGTGGGCACCATCATCCGCAACGCCGAGACCGACGAGGTGATGCTCGAACTGCTCGAACATGGCGAAAAGAAGCTGCTCGCCAAGGGCGGCGACGGCGGCTTCGGCAACCTGCATTACAAGACAGCCACGAACCGCGCACCCCGCAAGAAGACACCGGGCTGGCCGGGTGAGCAGTTCAAGCTCAAGCTCGAGTTGCGCGTGCTGGCCGATGTCGGTCTGCTCGGCATGCCGAACGCCGGCAAGTCGACCCTGATCGCGGCGATCTCGAACGCGCGTCCGAAGATTGCCGACTACCCCTTCACCACGCTGCACCCGAACCTGGGTGTCGTGCGCGTCGGCCCCGAGAAGAGCTTTGTCGTGGCCGACATCCCCGGTCTGATCGAAGGCGCCTCCGAGGGCGCCGGCCTGGGCCATTACTTTCTGCGTCACCTGCAGCGCACCCGCCTGTTGCTGCATGTGGTCGATCTTGCCCCCTTCGACGACGCCGATCCGGTCCAGCAGGCCCGTGCAATCGTCAACGAACTCAAGATCTACGACCAGGCGCTGTACGAGAAGCCGCGCTGGCTCGTGCTCAACAAGCTGGACATGATCCAGCCTGAAGAGCGCGTGGCCAGGGTGCTGGAGTTCGTCCGCCGTTATGGGTGGAAGGGCCCGGTGTTCCAAATCTCCGCGTTGACGCGCGAAGGCTGCGAGCGCCTGATCCAGTCGATCTACCAGCATGTGGCGAGCATGCAGGAGCACCACCGCGACGCCGATGTGCGTTTCGATGTGGAGGCCAACCTGCCCATGGCGACCGACCTGATGGCCCAGGCCGGTCTACGTTACGACGACGACCTGGAAGCCCTGGTCAAACCGAAGAAAGACAACGTGAAGACTGCTGCCAAGACCCCTGCCAAGACCGCCACGAAGAAGGCTGCCGCGAAGAAGGAGAGCGCGAAGGCCACCGTGAAGAAGGCCGCCGTGGCCGCTGACACCCCCGCGGTGAAGGCCGAAGCCGCCAAGGCGCCCGCCCGCAAGGCCGTGGCCAAGCCCGCTGCCGTGAAGAAGGCCGCGCCGGCAAAGAAGGCCGCAGCCCCGAAGGCAGCCAAGGCCGAGGGCAAGCAGCCTG
>JAJUHM010000085.1 GCA_029279925.1 Aquabacterium olei | reverse complement strand
GCCGCCGTGAAGGCCCGCGCCGACTGGATGGTGACCAGCTCTTGTGCGCTGGCCATCGTCAACCACCTGAAAGCCCAGGGCGAGAAGATCCTGTGGGCACCCGACCGCCACCTCGGCCGCTACATCGAGAAGCAGACCGGTGCCGACATGCTGATGTGGAACGGCGCCTGCATCGTGCACGACGAGTTCAAGGGCCTGGAGCTGGACCTGCTCAAGAAGGACCACCCCGAGGCCTTGGTGCTGGCGCACCCCGAATCGCCCGAGAGCGTGGTCAACCAGGCCGACGTGGTCGGCTCGACCTCGCAGCTGCTCAGGGCCGTGATCGAGTCGCCCGCGCGCGAGTTCATCGTCGCCACCGACAACGGCATCCTGCACCGCATGCGCCAACTGGCACCGGGCAAGACGCTGATCGAAGCGCCCACCGCCGGCAACAGCGCCACTTGCAAGAGCTGCGCGCACTGCCCGTGGATGGCCATGAACGGCCTGCAGGGTGTGCTCGACTGCCTGGAAAAAGGCACGGGCGAAATCACCGTGGACGAGCCCACACGCGCCAAGGCCAAGGGCTGCATCGACCGCATGCTGGACTTCGTGGCCGCCAACCCGTCGGCCATCACCAAGCCCGCACAGGGCTTCGTGCCCAACATCGGCGCGGCCTGATCCACGGCACCGCAGAACACAACAAGACCCCATCCATGTTCGACCACAACGAAACCCTGGAAGAAGCCCGCGCCCGCAATGTGCGCGATGCGCTGTTCGAAGACGTCGGTGTCTGCGACTGGACCGCGCAGCTCGTGCCCGCCGGCCAGCGCGTGAAGGCCCGCCTCATCGTGCGCGAAGAAGCCGTGCTGTGCGGCCGCGACTGGTTTGAGGCCTGCCTGAACCAGCTCGACGCCACCGCCCGCATCACCTGGGCCTATGCGGAAGGCGCGCTGATGCAGCCGAACACCGAGGTCTGCGCCATCGAAGCCGATGCGCGCGCGCTGCTGACCGCCGAGCGCCCGGGCCTGAACTTCCTGCAGACGCTGTCGGCCGTGGCCACGCACACCCGCAAGCACATGGACGCCATTGCCGGCGCCTCGCCTAACCCGCGCGGCTGCGTGGTGCTCGACACCCGCAAGACCCTGCCCGGCCTGCGCCTGGCCCAGAAGTACGCCGTGCGTGTGGGCGGGGGCGCCAACCAGCGCCTGGCCCTGTACGACGGCATCCTGATCAAGGAAAACCACATTGCCGCCGCCGGCAGCGTGACAGCCGCCGTGAAGAACGCGCAGGCCCTGGTGGCCGCCCAGCCCTCACCGCAGCGCGAACAGATCACCATCCAGGTCGAGGTCGAGAACCTCGACGAGCTGCGCGAAGCCCTGGCGGCCGGCGCCACCAGCGTGCTGCTGGACAACTTCAGCAACGACATGATGCGCGAGGCCGTGGCCCTGAACCAGCAGCTCACACAAGGCCAGGCGCTGCTCGAGGTCTCAGGCGGGGTGACCATGGACCAGCTGCGTGGCATCGCAGAAACCGGGGTCGACCGCATCTCGGTGGGCAAACTCACCAAAGACGTGAAGGCCGTCGATTTCTCGCTGCGTGTGCTGGAACGCATCGGCGGCTGAACCCGCCGCGCGCCAACAGGCCGACTCAAAGCGTGACGGCCTGCGCCATATTGCCGAACCAGGGCCCTTGACGGGCCCTTTTTCATGGCCCGGCCTGCGCAGCCTGCGCCACACTGCGACCATTGGGCTTTTCTGCCACACCATGCCGGCCGATTTCACTTCCCTGCACAACTACTACGAGCGTCTGGTGGTCGATCTCGTCGTCGACCTGGCACCGGGTTACCCGCTGCTGACGGAAGACCATCACCCAGACGTCGCCTGCGTGGCCCTCAACAGGCTGCCCCCGCGCTACATCCGCCATCAGGTGGACCTGTCCTTTCACATGACCGAGAAGGAACGCCAGGAGAGCGAACAGGCCATCCGCGAGGCGGTGCTGTTCGCCTTCGAGTTCGTCCAGGCCCGCTACGCCATGCGGGCACGGCGCTGAACGCCGATCAGGGCAACCAGGCGTCCTTATCCTTCTTCTTGGCCTTTCGGCACAGAATGGTCGGGAAGCTGGCCGGCAGCGTGTAGGGGTAGTCGCGGCTGTAGTGCAGCCCGCGGCTTTCCTGGCGCGACAGGGCCGAGCGCACGATCAGCTCGGCGCAGTCCACCAGGTTGCGCAGTTCCAGCATGTCGCGCGTGACGCGGAAGGCCGCGTAGTAATCGTCGATCTCGGAGCGCAGCAGCTTGATGCGGTGCAGCGCGCGCTCGAGGCGGCGCGTCGTGCGGACGATGCCCACGTAGTTCCACATCAGCAGGCGCAACTCGTCCCAGTTGTGGGCGATCACGACCTCTTCGTCGGCATCGATCACCTGGCTCTCGTCCCAGGCCTGCACCCGCGGGGCAGCTTTCGGGATCTGGGTCTGGATGTCGTCGGCGCAGGTCTTGCCCAGCACCACGCATTCGAGCAGCGAGTTGCTGGCCAGACGGTTGGCACCGTGCAGGCCGGTGTAGGTGGTCTCGCCCACAGCGTACAAGCCAGGCAGGTCGGTGCGGCCGTGCAGGTCCGTCACCACGCCGCCGCAGGTGTAGTGCGCCGCCGGCACCACCGGGATCGGCTGGCGCGCGATGTCGATGCCCAGCTCCAGACAGCGTGCGTAGATCGTCGGGAAGTGCGAACGCAGAAAGGCCTCGCCCAGGTGCGTGGCGTCCAGCCACACGTGGTCGACGCCATGCTTCTTCATCTCGAAGTCGATGGCGCGTGCCACGATGTCGCGCGGCGCCAGCTCGCCACGTTCGTCGTGGTCGGGCATGAAGCGGTGTCCATCGGGCAGCTTCAGGATGCCCCCCTCGCCGCGCAGCGCTTCGGTGATCAGGAAGCTGCGCTCCTGCGGGTGATACAGGCAGGTCGGGTGGAACTGGATGAACTCCATGTTCGCCACACGGCAGCCGGCACGCCAGGCCATGGCAATGCCATCGCCGGTCGAGGTGTCGGGGTTGCTGGTGTAGCGGTACACCTTGCCGACACCCCCCGTGGCCAGCACCACGGCCGAAGCCGCCAGCGTTTCCACCTCGTGCGTGTCGATGTTCAGCGCGTACACGCCGTGGCAGCGCCGGTCGGAGGCCTTCTCCCCCGCCGGCTTCTTGAGGTGGCGCTGGGTAATGAGGTCCACCGCCATCCAGCGCTCGCGCAGTGTGATGTTCGGGTGTTTCTTGACCTCGTCCAGCAGCACGTCGTGGATGGCCTTGCCGGTGGCGTCCGCGGCGTGTGCGATGCGGCGCACGGCGTGCCCCCCCTCGCGGGTGAGGTGCAGGCCCAGCGGGCCTTCCGGATCGGGCGAAAACGGCACGCCCCGGGCCACCAGCCACTCCACGGCTTCAGCGCTGTGGCGGGCGATGAACTCGGCGGTGCGCTCGTCCACCAGGCCGGCCCCGGCTTCCTGGGTGTCGCGCACATGGGATTCGACGCTGTCGTCGCTGCCCAGCACCCCGACGATGCCACCTTGTGCCCACGCCGTCGCGGCCTCTTGCAGTTGACGCTTGGCCAGCACGATCACGGGCTGCGTCTCGGCCAGGTTCAGCGCCACGGTCAGGCCGGCCAGGCCGGCACCAATGATGACCACAGGCAAAGGCGACTCGGGAGCGGACATGGTGACGCGGCGCTTCAGGGCATGAATGGAGGCCGAATTCTAGCCCTCGCCCTCGACAGGCCCCGTCCACGTCGCCAGACAGCCTGCGTCATGACGATGACACCGCATCGGGTCGGGTCGGTACCGTTGCGCGGCAGACGCACCGACCACCCCGCTCAAGGGGCGCAGCGAGGTGCCCCGCACAGGCGCTCGCAGAAGACGCATCCACGCACCGGCAGCCACGACGGGAAGGCGTAGTACCGGCGGTTCACTTCCCGGAGCACCCGTTCACGGTAGGCCACGTAGTCGAAGCCCCGCCCTTCGATCACGTGGAAGGGCTGCCCATCCTGCACGATCTGCCAGGTGCGCACGCTTGCGAAGAAGGGCTCGTACTCGCCCGGGGCCGGTGCGCCGGTGCGCAGCACGCGGATGGTGCGGCCATCGAAGCGGCTGTAGTCCACCACCAGGTCGTCCTGCCGCGCATGGAAGCTGCCCAGGCCGAACACCGGCACATGGACGCCGGCAGCATGGCCGTACAGCGAGGCGGCCGAGTACGCATGGGCCATCAGCACCACGTCCGGCGCAGCCACCTGCCGAACCAGTTCGGGCGCTCGCACGGCCTCCACCACGCGCTTGTAATGCTTGAACGACTGCCACTGCGACAGGTTCGTCTGGGCGATGCCCAGCACCAGCACCAGGTGCAGCCCCAGAAACCAGGCCAGGCCGCGCCTCACCCCGGTCAGTCGCTCGGCCGGCACCAGCCACGTCAGCAGCGCGATCAGGAAGGGGTAGAACGCCAGAAGCCAGTGCAGTCCGATCACCTTGCGGCCGGCCATCAACGCAAAGCAGGCCAGCGGCACCACGGCCACGCACACCAGCAGCGCATGCCCTTGCCAGGCTGCACGCCAGCGGCCTCGCGCTCGCCAAGCGCACCACACCCACACGGGGCCCAGCAGGTACAGCAGCGTGGCCACATAGGCCCCGACCTTGTCCAGGCCGAAATCGGCGTCCTCGTTGCGGTTGAAGACGTTGAACATGATGTTCGTCCAGCAGTGGTCCAGGTTCCACCACAGGTTCAGGATGGCGGCCGGCAGCCCGCATGCCACCAGCACCAGCAGGCCGCGCCAGCGCGCACGCGCCCAGCCCGCAAAGTAGACCAGGTAGGCCAGCCCCAGCAGCACCGCAAAGTACTTCGACAGGAAGGCCAGGCCGATGGCGACGCCGCTCAGCGCGTACAGCCCCCAGGCCGGACGCCCACGGACCGACTGGCGTTCCGCCCGGACCAGCGCCGCCACCGACCAGGCCGCAAACAGGATCAGCGGCGAATCGGTCGTCATCAAGGCGTTCAGCCAGTTCATCGGCATCAGCCAGTACAGCAGCACCGCCCATGCGGCCCGCGTGCGGTCGACCGGGCTCCAGGCCCACCAGATGGCCCAGCCGACCCCCAGGGGCAGAAGCAGCATCGGCACACGGATGGCCCAGGCAGCGTCGCCCCACAGCGCCCGCGCGCCCATGATCCACCAGGCCACCATGGGCGGATGGTCGTAATAGCCGTAATCGGGGAAGCGGGCCCACCAGTAGAACAGCGCCTCATCGCCCGTCATGGGCAGCGTGGCCGACCACCAGGCCCTGAAACACAGGGACAGCAGACCGACCGCCCACAACCACCGCACGAGGGTCGGGTCGAGGCGGGCGGCATCAGCGCGAACAGCAGGCAGGACAGGCATGCAACCGGGGCCCGGTCAGCCCGGGAAATCAGGTGGGACAACAGGCCCTGCCCCACCAGGGGCGGAACAGGACGCCGGGGATTCTAGGCGCCCGGATGTTCGCCAGGCCGACACTTTTTTCCGCAGTGCGATGTGATACTGCAGCGGACACCACCTCAGAGTCCCTCGACGGACCTTTCTTTTCTTCAGGAGACAAACCCTCATGCACGCCTGGATCTGCAACGAATTCGCCGGCCCCGATCAACTCGTCTGGCAGGCTCAACCCACCCCCGAGCCTGGCAAGGGCGAGGTGCGCATCGCCATCAAGGCCGCCAGCCTGAACTTCCCCGACCTGCTCATCGTGCAGGGCAAGTACCAGATGAAGCCGGCGCTGCCCTTCGTGCCCGGTGCCGAGTTTGCCGGTGTGGTCGAAGCCGTGGGGGAAGGCGTCAAGCATCTGGCCGTGGGCACCCACGTGGCGGGCTTTGCGGGCACGGGCGGGTTCGGTACCCACGCCGTGGCGCCGGCTGCGGTGCTGATGCCCCTGCCGCCGGCCTTCTCGTTCGAGGATGCCGCCGCCTTCCTGTGCACCTACGGCACGACCTACCACGCACTGATGGACCGTGCCGCCCTCAAGGCCGGTGAAACCGTGCTGGTGCTCGGTGCAGCCGGGGGCGTGGGCACCGCAGCCATCCAGATCGCCAAGGCGGCCGGCGCGCGGGTCATCGCGGCGGCCTCCACCGACGAGAAGTGCGCACTGTGCCGCGAGCTGGGCGCCGACGCCACCATCAACTACAGCACCGAGAACCTCCGCGACGCCCTCAAGGCCCTGACCGACGGCAAGGGCCCGGATGTGATCTACGACCCCGTGGGCGGCGAGCTGACAGAGCAGGCCTTCCGGTCGATCGGCTGGCGCGGGCGCCTGCTGGTCGTCGGGTTTGCCAACGGGCAGATCCCCAACCTGCCGCTGAACCTGGCCCTGCTGAAGGGCGCCTCCATCGTCGGGGTGTTCTGGGGCGAGTTTGCCCGCCGGGAGCCACAAGCCAATGCCGCCTGCCTGATGCAGCTGGCCGCCTGGTACATGGAAGGCAAGATCAAGCCGGTGATCGAACACAAGCTGCCCATGGGCCAGCTCAAGGAAGCGTTCGCGCTGATGGGCACGCGCCAGGTACGAGGCAAGGTCGTGCTCGTCAACGACTGACCTGCCACCGGGCGGGACGCCAGGCCCTCAGAATGCCTGGGCCTGGGCCTGGGCCTGGGCCTGGGCCTGGGCCATCGCCCACTGCACGTGCTCGGCCACCAACGCGTGGTCGTCGCCCGTCAAGGGCGTGCGATCCGACCAGCCGGCCAGCGCTGCCTGCACGGCCTCGCGCTGGGCCACCGGCAGCTGGGGCGTGGCCAGCGCGTTGCCCATGGCGACCGCCAGATTCCGCTGCCAGCGCACATGCCCGATCCGACGGATGGGGCTGCCTTCCGTCCAACGCAGAAAGGTGGCCTCGTCCCATGCCCACAGGCCCAGCAGATCAGGGTTGGCCAGCGGCGCCCGCACATCGAAGTCGACCACCCGCGCGGGCTGGGCGAACTTGTTCCAGGGGCAGGCCAGCTGGCAGTCGTCGCAGCCGTAGATGCGGTTGCCCATCAACGGCCGCAGCGCCAGGGGGATGGGGCCCGCGTGCTCGATCGTGAGGTACGAGATGCACCGGCGTGCGTCGACCCGCCGCTCGCCCACGATGGCCTGCGTGGGGCAGGCCGTGATGCACGCACTGCAGGAGCCACAGTGGGCGGATTCGGGCTCTGTCACAGGCAGCGCCACGTCCACATAGATCTCGCCGAGGAAAAAGGTCGAGCCGGCCTCGCGCGACAGCAGCAAGGTGTGCTTGCCTCGCCAGCCCAGGCCGCTGCGGCTGGCCAGCTCCACCTCCAGCACCGGGGCCGAATCGGTGAACACGCGGTGCCCGAACGGGCCGATCAGGGCGGCCAGCCTGTCGGCCAGCTTCTGCAGGCGTGCGCGCAGCACCTTGTGATAGTCCCGCCCCCGCGCATACACGGACACCGTGGCGCGCGCCGGGTCGGCCAACCGGTCCCACTCGATGCGCTGCCACCCCGGTGCCAGCCGGGCAGGCAGGTAATCCATGCGCGCAGTGATCACCCTCACGGTGCCCGGTACCAGCTCGGCAGGCCGCGCCCGCTTGAGCCCATGCGAGGCCATGTAGTGCATCTCGCCGTGGAAACCACGCGCCAGCCAGTCCATCAGACCCGGCTCGGCACTTGACAAGTCGACATCTGCTACGCCAATCTGGGAAAATCCCAGTTCCCTGGCCCATTCACGCAGTGCGTCCAACACGGCGTTTGGGTCCGACAGCGCCTGATGCGCAGGCGCACTGGATGAGCCTGCGCACAGATCCTGCCCGGGTGACCGCAATTCATGACGCATGTGACCATCGTAGCAAGCCCGACTGCCTCTGTTGCCAGCGAGGTCGACCTGACCTGGCGGGACGAGTCTGCCTGCGCTGCAACCGCCACCGCGCTGGCTCAGGCATTGCGCGCCGGCCTGGAAGGGGGGGCTTCGATGGTGATCGAGTTGCATGGCACGCTGGGCGCCGGCAAGACCACCTTCACGCGGCACCTGCTGCGCGCCCTGGGCGTGCAGGGGCGCATCAAGAGCCCGAGCTATGCGGTGGTCGAGCCCCATGAACTGCCAGGCCACACCGTGCACCACTTCGACTTCTACCGGTTCAATGACCCTCAGGAATGGGAAGACGCGGGATTCCGCGACCTCTTCGCCGCTCCGGGGCTGAAGCTGGTCGAGTGGCCGGACAAGGCGGCGGGGCTGCTGCCCACGCCGGACTTGCGCCTGCACCTCGCCGTGCCCGATGAAACCCGGCGCGACGTGAAACTGGAAGCGCTGAGCCCCGAGGGCAGAGCCGCCCTGTCCGCCGTGATCCCGTCGTCCCCCGCAGCAGAAGGAGGTCCCGTCCATGCGTGAGCAAGACCGCGTTACCCCCTCCCCGCGCCGACGCCTGTTGAAGCAGGCACTTGGCGGCACACTGATCCTCGTGCTCGGGCCCAAGGAACTGGCCTGGGGTGCGCAGCTGGTGGCCGTGCGGGTGTGGCCGGCCCAGGACTACACCCGGGTGACGCTGGAGTCTGACACGGCACTCAACGCCACCTTCTTTGCCATCGATCGCCCCAACCGGCTGGTGATCGACATCGAAGGCCTCGAGCTCAGTTCGCAACTCAAGGAGCTGGTCCGCAAGATCCGCAACGACGACCCCTACATCGCCGGCGTGCGCGTCGGGCAGTACAAGCCCACCATTGCCCGGTTGGTGATCGACCTGAAGCAGGCGATCAAGCCCCAGGTCTTCGGGCTGCCGCCCGTGGCGGCCTACCAGCACCGGCTCGTCTTCGACCTTCACCCCGGCGCCCCGATCGACCCGCGGCTCGCTTTGCAAGCCGGTCCGGGCACCGCATCTGCGGGTGCCGCGCCGTCTTCGGGCCCGGCCTCTTCGCCGCCGCAGGGCGGGTCGGCCTCCTCACCCGGTTCGCACCCGCCGCCGGTTCATCCGCCCGCCGCCACCACGGCACAGCGCTCGGCCGAAGAGGCGGCCGAAGCGATGAACGACGCATTGGGCGACTTCATCGGCGGCCTGAAACGCAGCGTCCCTGAGGCTGACACACGCATCGCGGGTGGGTCGGCCAGGGCGCCAGAGCGGGACAAGGAACGCCCGGGCCGGATTCCGGAGAAGCCGCTTGATCGGCCCGACCGCAACGCCGTGGCACGCAATGAACGGGCCGAGGCCGACGCGCTGCCGCCGGACGGCCCGGCCACACAGCGACTTGTCATCGTGGCGCTCGATCCAGGTCACGGCGGCGAAGACCCCGGCGCGGTCGGCCCCAGCGGTCTGTACGAAAAGAACGTGGTGCTCGCCGTCGCGCAGAAGCTGCGCGCCCGCATCAACGCCCTGCCCGGCATGCGCGCCATGCTGACGCGGGAATCCGACTACTTCGTGCCCCTGCATGAGCGCGTGAACAAGGCCCGCCGGGTGCAGGCAGACCTGTTCGTGTCCATCCACGCCGACGCCTTCATGAACCCGGAAGCCCGGGGCGCCTCGGTGTTCGCCCTCTCTGAAACGGGCGCCACCAGTGCGGCAGCGCGCTGGATGGCCAAGCGCGAGAACGCGTCCGACCTGGTCGGGGGTGTCAACATCAAATCCAAGGACGCCGTGGTGATGCGCACCTTGCTCGACATGTCGACCACGGCGCAGATCAAGGACAGCCTCAAGCTCGGGCAGGCGGTGCTGGGGCACCTCGGCAAGGTCGGACGGCTGCACAAGCCACGCGTGGAGCAGGCCGGCTTCGCCGTGCTCAAGGCGCCCGACATCCCGTCCATCCTGGTCGAAACCGGCTTCATCTCCAACCCGGAGGAAGAGTCCAAGCTCAAGGACGAGGGCTACCAGGCCCAGTTGGCCGATGCCCTGCTGGCAGGCATCCAGCGCTACTTCGCACGCAATCCCCCTCTCGCCCGCAACCGGGCGCTGTAAGCCCTGCCCCGCGCGGCGCCGCACCCGGGTGTACGGGCCCCGGTCCGCGCGGCGCAATCAGCGGATTTGGCTCGACTCGGCCGGCTCGCCGGCAGTCAGGCGACCGCCCGGGCCTGCCGGCCGGCGCGCCAGGCACCGAAGATGGCGATCAGCCCCGGCACGATGATCATCGCCCAGATGATCTTGCTGAGGTGCTGCTGCACGAAGGGGATGTTGCCGAACAGGTAACCCACCACCGTGAGGCCCACGACCCAGATCAGCGCCCCGATGACGTTGTAGGCGGTGAAGGTGGCCCGGTTCATCTGCGCCACACCGGCCACGAACGGCGCGAAGGTGCGAATGAACGGCATGAAGCGGGCGATGATGATCGTGATACCACCGTGCTTCTCGTAAAAGGCATGCGCGGTGTCAAATGCGCGGCGATTGAACCAGCGGGAGTCCTCCCACTGGAACACCTTGGGCCCGATGTAGCGCCCGATGGTGTAGTTCAGCTGATCGCCCGCGATCGCGGCCACCAACAGCACGGCGATGGCCACCGGCAGGCTCATCGCCCCCGAACCCGCCAGCGCGCCCACCATGAACAGCAGCGAATCGCCCGGCAGGAAGGGCATGACGACCAGGCCGGTTTCGACAAACACGATCAGGAAGAGCAGCCCGTAGACCCACGGCCCGTAGAGCTGGACGAATTCCGCCAGGTGCTTGTCCACGTGCAGGATGAAATCGATCAGGAAATGTGCGATGTCCATGGCGGGCGATTATGGCGGCTGCGGGTGACGGGAACAGCAAGCCCGGTGGCCGCGCAGGTGTAAGCCCCCCAAGCGCGGGCATCGGGCTGCCCTTCTACAATACGAAGATGAATCCGGATCCTGTTTCTGCCCCCGACACCCCCGATGCCTCTGCCCTCGCGCACAGCGGGGCGGAAGGGAACCCGGCGCGGCGCACCATCAAGTAGTTGCCGGACGAACTGATCAGCCAGATTGCCGCGGGTGAGGTGGTCGAGCGCCCGGCCTCGGTGGTGCGCGAGCTGGTCGACAACGCGCTGGACGCCGGGGCCACCCAGGTGACGGTCAAACTCATGGCCGGTGGCGTGCGCCAGATTCTGGTCGAAGACGACGGTTGCGGCATTCCGGTGCCCGAGATGCCGCTGGCGCTCAAGCGTCACGCG
>JAJUHM010000084.1 GCA_029279925.1 Aquabacterium olei | reverse complement strand
GCTGCAGATGGTGGGTGCCGACGTCTTCATCGAAGACCTCAACAGCACCAACGGCACCTACATCAACGGCAAGGCCATCAAGAAGCAGCTGCTCACGCACAACGACACGGTCGAGATCGGCAAGTACAAGATCAAGTACCTGGTCGACGAGAGTGGCGACTACGAGAAGACCATGATCATGCGGCCGCCGGCGCCGGCGGCGCCTGTGCACGGCCACGCCGTCACCTCCGGCTTCGGCGGCCTGCCTCCGGCGGCGCAGCCCTCGGTGGCGCAGCCAGCGTCGATCAAGGTGCTCAACGGCGCGGCCGCCGGGCGCGAAGTGGCCCTGACCAAGGTTGTCACCACGGTCGGGAAACCCGGTGTGCAGGTGGCGTCGATCACCAAGCGGCCGGGCGGCTATGTGTTTGCGCACGCGGAAGGCTCTGCTCGCCCGACCCTCAATGGCGAGCCCGTGGTCGGTGAGCCGGTTCACCTCAAGAGCGGCGACGTGATCGAGCTGGCCGGCACCCAAATGCAGTTCGTGCAGGCCTGAGCCGACCCAGGCCCGTGCGCAAGGGGAGTCCATGATCCGGGTCCTGGGTTGCCATGGGTCGATCGCAGCGCGGTGCCACACCACCGCGTTTCTGGTCGATGACGACATCCTCATCGATGCCGGCAGTGGCGTGGGCGAGTTGCGGCTGGACGAGTTGGCGCGCATCGATCACATCGTGCTGACCCACAGCCACCTCGACCATGTGCTGTCCATCCCGCTGCTGGCCGACACCGTCATCAAGCTGCGCCAGGGTCCGGCCGGACTGACCGACCTGCGCCCCATTCATGTCCACGGGCTGTCTGAAACGCTGGAGGCATTGCGCCGACACGTTTTCAATGGCGTGATCTGGCCCGACTTCACACGCTTACCCTCGGCAGCCAAGCCGATCCTGATCCTGCACGAACTGCGGGTGGGCGACGAGCTGCAATTTCCTGCGCGTGGCGGGCTGCCCGACCGGCGCATCCATGTGCTCCCGGCGGCCCACACGGTGCCGGCCGTGGGCTACGCAGTGGAGACGCAAAAGGGGTGGTGGGTCTTCACGGGCGACACCGGACCGAACCCGGCGCTGTGGTCGGCGCTGCAGGGCAAGCGGATTTCGGAGCTGGTGATCGAAACGGCCTTCGGCAACGAGGAGGCGCATCTTGCACAGATCAGCGGGCACCTGTCGCCGCAGAGCCTGGCACAGGAACTGGCTCAGCTGGATGGCGAGGTGAGCGTGTACATCACGCACCCGAAGCCCGGCGAGGTGCCTGCGGTGCTGTCGCAGATTCGGGCGCTGGATAGCCGCCACCTGATCGAGCCGCTGCGGGAGGGGCAGCGGTTTCACCAAATCCGGCACCCCGAGGACACACTCTGACGCAGAGGTGACAAAGGCTGTCACTTCAGGACAGGGTGACAGGCTTTGCTAGTGCTTTCGGGGAGTGGCGGTTACGAGGGTGTCGAAGATTGTCACCCGGTCGACAGAACTGTGCGGTAAATCACGCCATTTCATGACGTGGAGCCTGGCACAGAGCCTGCGTTGCCATTGCCATGGCCGGGCAAGGTGCCTCGCCGAAGCAAGTGACCAAGAGAGGCCCGTCCTCAAGGAGTGAACATGAAGCGCGTTCAACAAGGCTTTACGCTGATCGAACTGATGATCGTGGTGGCGATCATCGGCATTCTGGCTGCAGTGGCGCTGCCGGCTTATCAGGACTACACACGCAAGGCTCGTGTGTCGGAAATCGTGCTGGCGGCGAGCAGTGCTCGCACCTGCGTGAGTGAGATTGTTCAGTCGTCCGGTGCGACGAACCTCGACTCTTGTGCTTCTGGCTTTGCCTCGACGCAATTCGTTTCCAACCTGTCCATCAACGCCACCACCGGCGTCGTTACCGCAACTGGCAATGCCACCACTGTGGGTGAAGCTGTGACAGTCACTCTCACTCCCACGATCAGCGGCAACACCATTGCGCGTTGGGTCTGTTCGGGTACGCCCACCCGTCTGATGCCGGGTTCCTGCCGCGGCTAAGCCGTCTGAGTAGCAAAAGGGGCGGCGTATGCCGCCCTTTTTTCATGGAGTGGCGATGGAATTGACCGTTCTGATTCCCTGCTTGAACGAAGCGAGAACAATCGGCACGTGCGTCGACAAAGCAGTCGAGTTCATACGGCGATCAGGAGTCGAAGCAGAGGTACTTGTCAGCGACAACGGCTCTTCCGATGGCTCTGTGAGCATTGCCGTCGAGCGAGGCGCCAGAGTGGTTCATGCGGACCAGCGCGGTTACGGGGCGGCATTGATCAACGGGATTAAACACGCCAAGGGCCGGTACGTGATCATGGGCGATGCCGATGACAGCTACGACTTCTCGCGACTGGATCCCTTTGTCGAGCGCCTTCGCGCGGGTGCAGACTTGGTTGTGGGTAACCGGTTTCGGGGAGGGATCGAGCCGGGAGCAATGCCTCCCCTCCACCGCTATCTCGGAAATCCTGTGCTGAGTTTTGTTGGGCGGCTGTTCTTTCGGATCCCGGTTGGTGATTTTCATTGTGGCCTGAGAGGCTTCTCAAAGGAGGCGATTTCTCGTCTGGGACTGATCAGCCCAGGGATGGAGTTTGCGACCGAGATGATCGCCAAAGCTGCGCGGGCCGGTCTCGTGGTGGCTGAGGTGCCAACCACCTTGTCGCGGGACGGTCGGGATCGGCCTCCTCACCTCCGGACATGGCGAGATGGCTGGCGACATCTCCTGTTCATGCTGTTGTTTTCTCCGCGATGGCTCTTCCTCCTACCAGGGCTGGCGCTGTCCGGGTTGGGAGCGCTCCTCGCGTTCCTGCTTACGTCTGGCCCAGTACGGGTTGGAGTGGTCGGGCTAGACGTTCACTCGTTGCTCTACGCCAGTGGCGCGGTCATTCTCGGAGCGCAGTTGCTGCAATTCGCGGTTCTGACGAAGTGGATTGGCGTGTTGGCGGGCATGCTTCCCGAAGGCCGTCTGGTCGCCGCGCTCAATCGTTCTGCCAGCGTTGAATGGGGGCTGGTTCTGGGAGGCGTCGTCTTTCTGGTCGGTCTAGCGTGGTCCGGATATCTCGCCGGCATGTGGTCAGATGCCGGATTCGGCGAGCTGGATCCCAGGCAGAAAATGCGGGCCGTCATCCCTGCTGTGACCATGATGATTCTTGGGCTTCAAGCTTGCGCGGGAGCAATGCTCGCTGCGGCCATGGGGTTGGCTTGGAAAACAGTGAGGGCAAAGCCGAATGAAATGCCGGGCGATCAATCTTGAGCTTTTGGCAGCGCTTCTTCTCGCTCTCCTGCTCTTTGTAAGTGTGCCTCTATGGCGTCAGGGGCTCGGTTTGAGTTGGGACTCGATGAACCATCACGTCTATCTGGGGTGGATTGCCTCTGAATCACGATTCGACCGAGATTATTTCGCGGCCTCGTCCCAGTCATACCAGTTTCCTTACCTGTACTGGCCCATTTATCAGATGATGCGACTCGAGGTGCCGGGTTGGGTCGCTGGAGTGATGTGGTCATGCGCACACTCGCTGGTTGCGATACCGCTCTGGTTTTGCTCAAAGGCGCTCATCTGCGAGGATGGTGTTGTGGAGACCATCTTTCGGCTTTCGGGGGTGGTGTTGTCCGTCGGAACAATACTGGCGCTGCGTGCGCCGGAGACGACCGGCAATGACCTCTTGGCAGCAATTCCTTACATGTCCGCTCTGGCCCTTGGTCTGCAGGCCACAAGACGGGATATCCCCGAAAGACCTTTTCGAAAGAGCTTTGTCACCTCCATCTGCATGGGGCTGCTTGTCGGCGTCGGCGTAGCATTCAAGCTAAGCAACGGCGTGCTTGCGCCCCTCCTCGTCGTTCCATGCTTTTTCATGGTGCAGACGTGGAAATCCCGCATTGCTCTCGCTCTTTCTACCGTTCTGTCAATCGGCGCAGGCTTCTTGATCGTGTACGGGTGGTGGGGCTGGCAACTCTGGCTTCACTTTGGCAACCCTGTTTTCCCGTTCGCAGATGGAATTTTTCAACCTTTGCGTTCCTACCTCGGCTGGGTTCCGTTGTATTGAGCGATGATCCGGTTTTCCCCCGATAGCTTGCTGGAAGCCCTGCTAAGGCCCGTCGTGATGGCGTTGCCTCAGGGATGGGTGTACACGGAAATCACTGCTCCAGACCTCCGTTTCGCTTGGCTGCTGCTCCTGTGCCTGGCCTGCTTGATCGTTTCGGCACGGCATCGCAGGCGCTGGAGTGTCAGCACGCCTGTCGTTACATGCTTGCTTCTCTTTCCTCCGGCGTTTGCGCTGTGGCTCGCATCAGGAGGAAATGGCCGGTACTTTATGCCCTATATCTTGCTGGTGGGGGTGGCAAGCGTAGGGGTGCTTTACGCGGCCCCGTTCACTCGCCCGATGCGTTTGACGATGCTCGCGCTGATCATGGTCCTGCAATCCGGTGCAGTATGGGTCAATTCGCCATGGCAGCCGTTTGATTCGCTCGAATGGATCAGGTGGAGAACAAGCAGCTACTTCGATGTTGACGTCTCGGCGATAAAGCGCCACGAGAACGTCATGTATGTGACATTTGCGGGGCAGTCTCATTCGTTTGTTGCCCCGTATTTCCCTGCGAGTTCGAAATGGATGAACCTTTCTTCGTTCGAGGGGCGGGATTTTCTAGGCGGCGACGAACCGGTGGTGAGGGGCGCTCGCCGACGGCTGCGGGAAAGTCAGGATATACGCGTGATGCTTCGATCGCAGCCGAGGCAGGCTGACGCGGCAACAGGCTTGCCAAACAAACTTGCTCTCGAGTCCATCAATGGGTATCTGGCGCAATTCGGGCTTTCGATCAAGTCTCACGGTCTATGTTGGCTTCTTCCATCGAAGTCGCTCGGGGCGATGACCATGCTTGTTTCGTCGGACTCGCCAGAAGAAGTCACAAAATTGAAATCGCATGCCGGGTTCTGGGTTTGTCAGCTTGCTTTCTCGGGCACGAAGGCTGCGACAGCAGAAGGGCGAACGCAAACAGAGCACGCGAAAGAAGTCATCGGGCGAGTTGAGCATCTTTGCCCCAGGCTCTTCCCGCCTGGGCAGCGCGAATTGAAGCGGGTGGGGTATGGGTTTATACGATCGTATTCTGAGAGTGATGCCACTCTGACGTATGTTGTTACAGAGAGGGTGGTTTATGTGAAATTCCTTCGTGCGCTCAATCCCCAGCGCATTGGCGTCGTGGACGAGATCCTCCATCCCTCGTTTCAGTTGAGATGTGATGGATTTATCAGTCGAGAAGGGTTGCCGTGGATGAGGGACCTGTGATACCTATCATATCTATCATCATCCCATGCTTCAATGATGGCCGGTTGGCGGTTTCGGCAATCAATTCCTGCATCGAGCAGACGGCGAACTTTTCGATGGAGATCATATTTGTCGACGACGGGTCCACGGACGGGTCGGCAGGTCTCATTTTGCACCATTTTTCTGCTAGCCCGCTGGTGAAGGTTGTGCGGAAAGAAAATGGAGGGCTTTCCAGTGCGAGGAACTGCGGCCTTCGGAGTAGCGTTGGGGAGTGGGTTCTCTTTCTTGACTCCGATGATCTGCTCGCCAGGGATTTCATAAAAGGGGTGCGAGAGGCAATGAGGGCCCAGCCCGCGGCGACAGCGATTGTGGCCCCATTTTCGTATTTTTCGGATACGCCTGGCAGCATTGCATGGAGCCGGCGCTTGCTGGTGGCGTTGTTTCGGGTTCCTCGCTTTCGAGGTTGGTATTTTTGGGATCGATTCCTTGTCCGTACGGGAAACTGTTTCCCGGTGAGCGCTTGCGTCATTTCGCGTAAGCAGATAGCAGGCGGAGATCTTTTTGACGAGGGTCTTAAGGCGCACGAGGACTGGGATGCTTGGATTCGCTTGGTGGACGGAGGGGCGCGTTTCGCGTACACCCGGACCGAGGCGGGGAACGAGACGTGCATTCGCCTGCGGCACGGAATGAGCGCAAACTCGCCTTTGATGAGGGTTACACGTGGAACTGTGCGGCAAAGGTACTGTCAGGGATGGCCGTATTCGATCCTGCTTCGGCGGACCGTGCTCGTCCCCATCTTGGCTCTTCGTACCTTGGCTGGATTTGTGGAATCCCTCTTCTACCGTCGCCGAACGCGTATCGGCTAGGCTTGACATCATGGGAATCAGAGCAGATGTTCTAGCGAACTACGTTTCAGCCATTGTCGCCGGTTCGGTAACCTTGCTTCTCATGCCTGTTTATGCTCGCTTGATGGGTGCGCAGGCATGGGGGGGGGTGGCCCTTTGTCTCGCCGCCCAGAGTTTGATTCAATTGTGGGATCTGGGGCTCTCTCAGGTGGTACCTCGAGATGTCGCTCAGGCCGAGAGCTCGTCTGACCCAGGCGCTCATTCATTGCATGCTTATGGTCGCCTGTACGCCGGCATCGGCGCTGTTGCCGTCGTGTCCGGGCTCGCCGTGGTCCAATGGTTCGGGCCGCTTTGGGTTCCCGCGATGGCGAGCGATGGCTCGCTGCAGACAGGAATGAAGCTTGCGGTGCTATGCGGAGCCCTGCAGTTGATGAACGGATTGCCGATTGCCTACTGGAATGGCTCTGGGCGTCAGGTTTTTGCCGTCAAGCGGACCTGTTCCTTCTTGTTGCTCCGCGGGGCCGTGATTTTGGCCGCCCTCATGTTCCTGGGTGCTGGTGTGGAGGTGTTCATGTGGGCGTCGCTCTGCACGACGGGCGCAGAGTGTATCTCGAACCTGGTCCGCTTTCATCGGGAGACGGGCGCGCTTGCTATTCGAGGCGCCCGTGCTGCGTCCGTTTTGCGGATTATCACCAAGAATTGGCCCATCTCGGTCAGTATCCTGATGGGGGCCCTCGTTTCCCAGGCGGACAAGATGGTGCTTCCGCGAAGTATATCTGTGGAAGACTTCGGCGTGTATGCTATGACGCTTGCTTTGGGGCTTGCATTTCTGCAGTTGCAGTATCCGGTGATGACCGCGATGTACCCACGGGTTGCCGTTGATCCTCGTATGACGCTTTTACGTCGTAATGTGGGAAGCCTGTTGGTGGTGTGCGCTTTGCCTTGTTTGGTGGCTGGGGTGTGCGCTCCTTGGTTTTTGCCCTTGTACATTGGTGAGCAGCGTGACGAGCTGTCCCTCGTGATCACTTTTGACCTTATTCTTTTTTCTGCGGGACTTAACGCCGTTTATCACGCCTTCTATCAGTACATGGTGGCGGCGGGTGATGGTCGCTGGATCGCGGTGGCCAACGGGCTGTCTTTGATCTGGGTTCTCTCTGTCACGCTCATGTTGGCGAGCGACCTCGGTGTCGTGGCAGGCGGCCTCGCATGGGCGGGGGTTTCTTCAATCCAGCTAGTTGTTGCCATTTTGTGGTGGCGTGGAAGAAGAGGGCGAAAGTAGATGCGGTACGTAATGAGGGTTATCCGCTCGCGTCTCTCGATGCTAATTGGTCTGCTCCGCCAGGGTGGTAGTTTTCCTTCACGATTTCTTTCCTTGAGGCGCCATTCTGGGCCTTTCCTTGTGCGCGTTTGCGATATTCGTCCGCAGCTCTTTGACGATGGACGTTTCACTCCATTCGATCGGCACTACGTCTATCACGTCGCGTGGGCGTTGAGAGTGTTGCGTGAGTCCTCACCGCGGGAGCATCTGGATATCGCCAGCTCACTGCACTTCGTGGCTGCTGCATCCGCGTTCGTGCCGACGCGGTTTGTCGATTACCGCCCTGCGAATCTGGTTCTAGATGGCCTGAGTACCGGGGCTGCGGACGTTTTGCGGCTCGACTTTTCGCCCGACAGCATCGCATCGTTGTCCTGTATGCATGTCATAGAACATGTCGGGCTTGGACGGTATGGGGATGCTTTCGATCCCGCAGGGGATCGCAAAGCGATCGCTGAGTTAAAGCGGGTCGTGGCGCCTGGCGGAACTCTGCTTTTTGTTGTGCCGGTTTCTGGTAAGCCTCGAATCGAGTTCAACGCTCATCGCGTCTACTCCTATCAGCTCGTGATCGAGTTGTTCGAGGGGTTCGAGTTGATCGAGTACGCGTTGATTCCGGACCGAGCAGAAGAAGGCGGGCTTATCCGCCATGCTGACCCGGATCTGACGGCCCGCCAGCGTTACGGGTGCGGTTGTTTTCACTTCCGGAAGCGCTTGGCATGATCGTCGTCCGGATGCAAGGCGGGCTGGGAAACCAGTTCTTTCAGTATGCTTGCGGTCGCGCGTTGTCAGGGCGCCTGAGATGTCCTTTATGGTTAGACCTATCGTGGTTCCGTCGTCTGCCCAAGGCCGCAACGCCCCGCGCTTTCGAGTTGGGGCGTTATCCCATCCGGGCATCGATTCTGGACCCTGATCGCACTGGAGGAGTAAGGTTCTACTCGGCGGAGCGCTTGGGATGTCTCGCCCGTATCGATGGCACGTGGACCTGGGCGCGTCCCTTTCGCGAGCGATCGCTCGATTTCGACGAGCGCATCTCGGGCGTGCAGGCTCCGCGTACATTGGAAGGCTATTGGCAAAGTCCCAGGTACTTTGACGGCCTGCGCGATACGCTATGGAACGAGTTGCAACCCGATGTGCCCTTGAGTGAAGCGGACAGCAGGGTGGCTGCGTTGATACGCCAGAGCGGCAATCAGGCAGTTTCAGTGCATGTGCGTCGGGGAGACTATCTGGTTGGGGTCCACGCGACTCACCATGGCGTCTGTGAAGAGACCTACTACTCACGGGCGCTCTCCCATCTCCGCGGTGAGATGGGGGCATTGAGGCTATTTGTCTTCTCCGACGATCCTGAATGGGTGCAAGGTCGCAGCGATCTGTTCGGCGACGCCACCGTCGTTTCTCACAATCGCGGGTCGACCGCCTTCCAAGATCTGAGGCTGATGTCCATGTGCCGCGGACATGTGATTGCCAACAGCAGCTTCAGTTGGTGGGGGGCTTGGCTCAGCCGCGCCTCGGACAAGAAGGTGATTGCGCCACTTCAGTGGCTGCGAGATGGGCGCGCGCTCCCTGATCTCATCCCACGGGACTGGGTGCGCCTATGACGCCTATGAAGCGCGCCCCGTTGGTCAGCGTGGTCATGCCTGTTCGCAATGGCGAACTTTATGTCGACGACGCGATTCGCTCCGTATGCGAGCAGACCTATCCGCACTGGGAACTCGTCGTCGTGGACGATGGCTCCACGGACCGTACACCGAATCTGCTCAGCCGGTGGGTAGCCAGCGATCCGCGCATCCGTGTGATCCGGCAGAAGCCTTTGGGATTGGTCGCCGCGTCCAATGCTGGGATTGCGGCCACGCAAGGAGAATACATTGCGCGGCTTGATTCCGACGACGTCGCGAGCCGCCATCGGCTTCGCATTCAGGTCGCCGTCATGGAATCGCGCCGAGATCTGGTCGTGCTGGGGTCAGCGATTCGATTGTTCGGTGCTCGGCGTGGCATCCTGCTCACGCCAATGACGGACTGGGGCTGTCGCGGGCGGCTCCTCTTCGAGAACTGCTTTGCTCATTCTTCGGTCATGATGCGAAAGTCTTGCATCACGTCGCTCGAACCGTTGTACCAAGCCAGTACGGAGTTTTCCGAAGACTACGGTGTCTGGGTGCGCCTGACCAAAGTGGGGCGTTTTGCCAATCTTCCACTGCCCTTGGTGAAGTACCGGGTGCATGCGCGGCAAATCAGTCGGGAAAAAGCCGAAAGACTTCGGCAGGCGCATGCGGAGATCGTGACTTCGATGTGGCGCTCGTGGGGCGTTGACGTGTCGGAGGATCGATTTCTTCGCGTTCGATGGCCGGACTTTGGAGGCGCCACATACGGCGAGTTTCTCCGTGATGCTCGGTACCTGTCGGGCGCCTTGGGGCCTTTATGGCGCTCTCGTCATGCGCCGCATGTCATGGTCTGGCTGCTGCTTGTCGTTGCCCGTGGGTCCCTGAAGGCAGTGTCGGCACGGATTGCCGAGAAAGCGAATCGGTGAAGGCCGTGCGTTGCGTTGTGCTCATGTCGACCTACAACGGTGCCCGCTTTGTTGCCGAGCAGATTCGATCCATACTGGCTCAACTGCCCCCCGACGGGATTCTTCTCGTGCGCGATGATGGTTCGACGGATGCTACGAGTGAATCAATAGCGCAGTTCAACGACGCGCGAATCCAGTTTGTATGTGGCAGCAATGTCGGTTTCGCGCGAAGCTTCTTCGAGTTGATGCGAATGGCCCCGCGTGGTCGGGACATGTACATGCTCGCCGATCAGGACGACATCTGGCTGCCGAACAAGATTTCTCGCGCTTGGTCTCAGGTCTGCCTTCACGACGGGCACCCCTTCCTCTACTGTGCGGTCCCTCAATTGGTGGATGTCACGCTGCAGCCTATCGGATTGGGCAGGCAGTCGGCTGCAGGCGTGACGTTGCTGAATGCTCTGGTGGAGAATCAGGTGACGGGCTGCACCGTGGCGATGAATGAAGCGCTGTTGAAGTTCGCGCTCCCTGATGAGCAGTCGCTGCCCGACATTCACTTCCACGACTGGTGGCTGTACGTCGTTGCGGTGGCTTTTGGTACGGTCTATTGCGATAACACGCCCACGATTCTCTACAGGCAGCACGACGGCAACTACATGGGGTATGGGGCAGGGCTGAAGCGTTACTGGAGGATGTTGGACTACCTCCGGCGGAAGAACTGGCTGGCGTCCATGGTTTCTCAGGTAAGAGCGTTCCGCCGCATGCACGGCGATGCTCTGTCCGTAGGGCAACTCGCGGCGTTGGATGCCGTGCAAGCGCCCTCCGGACAGCTGCGTCGCTGGAAAATGGTGTGTGCCGCCCGCCGTCATCGACAGACGCTAGGGGGAGAGTTGCTGCTGCGTGCGCTGTTGGTGTGTGACTGGCGCAGCCTGCGGTAGGTCTGGGCAGGGCCTGGGGGGGCGGCTGGCGCGCGAGGAAGCTCGACCTGGTCTTAAAATCGCGCTTTTGTGTCTTTGCCGCCCACCATGCCCAACCCCACCAAGAACTCCACCGCCATGGCCAACGCCATCCGCGTCCTGGCCATGGACGCCGTCCAGCAAGCCAACTCCGGTCACCCGGGCGCGCCGATGGGCATGGCCGACATGGCGGTGGCGCTGTGGAGC